>JAUQXD010001135.1 GCA_030834835.1 Thermoflexales bacterium
TCGATCCGAACGGGCGAACACACGGGTTCGCCCCGACGACGGAGAATTGTAAGGATGGAACGCTATCTCAAAGCCCAGGATATGCTCGACGGGTTCGAGCGCGGCCTGAACTCCTTGCCACCCTACACCAGGCCATTCTGAATCGCATAATGCGTGAGTTCAGCATTCGTCTTCAGGTTCATCTTCTCCAGCAGCCGCGCCCGATAGGTGCTGATCGTTTTGGCACTGAGTGATAACTCGGTGGAAATCTCTTTGACTTCCTTGCCGGCCGCGATCAGGCACAGCACCTGGTACTCGCGATCGGACAGGTGTTTATGCAGCGGTTGACCGTCCTCGTGTCGGGCGTGCAGCACCAGTTCGTCGGCGACGGATGCGCTGATATATTCCCCGCCGTTCAAGACTTTGCGGATGGCCGTCACCAGTTCTTCCGGCGCGCTCTCTTTGTTCAGGTAACCAGCCGCCCCCGCGCGAATGGTCCGCACCGCATACTGATCTTCAGGATACATGCTGAGAATCAACACCGGCAGTTGCGGCTGATCGTGTTTGATCTGCTTCAAGGCTTCCAGACCGTTGCCGCCCGGCATGGTCAGATCCAACACCACGATGTCCCAGCGTTCGTTGGCGACCAGCGCCAGCAGCTCAGGCGCATTTTGCGCCTCGCCAAACGTGGCTTTGGCAAACGCGTCGGCCAGAATTTGCTTGACGCCCTGGCGCACGACGGCGTGATCATCGGCTAACAGAATTCTAAGCATCACACTTCTCCGATTTGACCCACATCATTCGCCCGGCTTAACGGGAATGGACACCGTCACGATCGTCCCGTCGCCCGGCACGCTTCGAATGTCGAAGGTGCCGCCCAGTCGCTGCGCGCGCTCGCGCATCCCTAATAGTCCCAGCGAGTGCAGGCCGGCGATTTCACCTGCTTGAATCCCGCGCCCGTCATCGTGAATTTGAAGCGTCAACGCCTGAGGCGTGGCATCCAGCCTCACTTCGATCAGTTGCGCGCCGGCATGGCGGGCCACATTCGTCAACGCTTCCTGAAAGATGCGGAACAACGCCAGGGACGAGGTGCGCGGCAGGGGCAAGTCGGGCGAGGACACCGTCACTTCACACACGATGCCCGTGCGTTTCTCAAAGTCGTGCGCCAGCCACTCGATCGAGGCTGCCAGCCCCAGATCGTCCAACATGCCCGGTCGCAATTCGGTCGCGATGCGGCGCACCGTCTTGATCATCGTATCCATCTGCGCCGTAACCGCTTTCGCCCGCTGGCCCAGCGCGGCATCCGTATCGGCGAGCCGATCGGTCAGCCACGCCAGATCGAACTTCATGGCCGTCAGCGCCTGTCCTAACTGATCGTGCAGTTCGCGCGCGATCTGGGTTCGTTCCTCTTCACGCACCAATTCCAGATTGGCCGCCAGGGCGCGCAGGCGCTCGTATGATTCCTGCAGTTCGGCTTCGGCAGATAAACGCTGTTGATAGGCCAACGCATTCTGGATGGCGATGGACGCGGCCGGGGCGAGTGCCATGAGCATTTCTTGATCGGCCACGGTGAAGCCTTCGGCGTCTTGCTTGTTGCGGATATCAAAATAGCCCAACACCTCACCAAACGAGCTCAGGATCGGCGTGCAGATGATCGAGCGGATATCGGCGTTGATCGCGAGTTCATGCTGCATCACCGGATCGTGAGCCGCGTCGCTCGTGCCGTACGGGACTTTGTGCTGCAACACCCAGCCCGGGATACCGTGCCCCGGCGGCCAGACATATTCAAACGGGCTAGCCGTGCCTTGCCGAAAATACTTGCGAACCGTCATGCCCGCCGCGGTCCGCAAGCCCGCGAAGCCGCTGTCGCCGTTGACAATGCGGATGGCTTCCTGCGCCAGTTCGTCCAGGATGACATCCACGTCCAGGGTCGCATTCAGTTTCTTGCTGATGCGGAACAGCGTCTGGATCGTGGCTTCTGATTGCTTTAGCTGCGCGACCACCGCCTGCAATTCGGCGGTGCGATCGCTGACCCGTTGTTCCAGCTCGGCGTTCAGGCGCTGACTCTCGCGATACAGCCGGGCTTTGTCCAGATAGATCGCGATGTGGCTGACCAGATTCTCCGCCAGCGCCAGCGCGTTTAGATCGAAGCGGCGACCGGATTCTGTCGCCACAAAGGTGATTGCGCCCAACGTCTGCGGGCGCGCGATCAGCGGCACGATCATGTAGGAATTGATCGCCGCCGCCGCCGCCCGTTGATTGGCGGTCGCGTCTGAAACCAACTTCGGTTCGCCATTGCGCAGCACGGCCGGCAGCCCGTCCACATCATCACTGGGCAAATAGTTTTGCAGCCAGTCGTGCGCGGCTTGCGGCGTGCCGATCCCGGCCGGCGCCACCGCCACCTGCTCAAGCGTGCCATCGGCTTGCAGCAGATGCACGGCGCACCAGTCGGCCAGTTGCGGCACGGCCAGTTGCGCCAGCGTGGTCAGCTGCGCTTCATAATCCACCGCGCTGGCCAGCCGCGCACTGGCTTCGGCCAGCAGCCGATTGGCTTCGTGGAGCTGCTGCTGAGCCGTGCTGTCGCGTGACACGGCGACGATGCTGATCAGGGTGCTCTTCTCATCCTGAATGAGCGTGCCGTTTACACGGATCACGAAAGTCGTGCCATCGCGCCGCTGGACCAGAAATTCGCCCGACCAGTTCTCGCCGCGCCGCAGCTGCCCCAGGTTCGCGCGCGCCGCCTCCATCAGCAGCGGCGCCGCCAACAATTCCGCAATATTGCGGCCTTGCGCCTCGTCTTCGGTCCAACCGTAGAGCCGCTCCGCAAACCGGTTCCAGAAGATGATGCGGCCCGTCAAATCGACAGCCAGAATGGCCTGCTCCACGGCATTCAGCAGTTGGGCTTCAAAACGAAGTCGATCGTCATTGGACTCAGGGATGGGTGTAGACGACATCGAACTACCCCTGCCTTTCTCGGCGTGTTGCCTGCAACGCCGGCGTTCTTGAAACGACGCCGCTGAGTTCATTATAGATCAGAGTGAGTGCGCGCGGCGCGATCAATTCGGCTTTTTTGGCTCGTGTAGGACAAATACTGACAGCCGTTTACGCGCAATGCCTACAAATTCTTCAGCCTCGCGCTGATAGCCACCGGCCTGTGAAGCCGTTATCATGATGCCGTACAGGTCTGCAATTGGCCGGTAGGACCAATACGATTTCGCCTGGCCAGCAGAGGCGGAACCCGACCCGCTAACTGAACAGTATTGCCGGTAGGACTCATAACTATGACAACCACTGAATCACCGCAGGCAATACCCTGGTCTAACTGGACGCCCCGTCGGGTCATTCTGGGGACGCTGGTCGTTTTGCTGGTCGTGATCGGCTTCCTGCTGGTCTATCGCTTTCGACTGGCGGTCGTCATCGTCTTCTCCGGCATCGTCGTGAGCATGGCCATGGCCCCGGGCGTCGATTGGCTTCATCG
>JAUQXD010001136.1 GCA_030834835.1 Thermoflexales bacterium
ACACGGCGAATGATTCGTACCTGTCACTGCAAAAGGGTGAGATCACATCGACACCGCAATCGTATTCGATTGCCGATGGCTTGCTGCCGACCGCGCCCGGACAATTGACGTTTCCGATTATGCAGCAGCATCTGGAATCTATCATGCTGGTGACGGACGAAGAGTTGGCGGCGGCGACGCGCTTCATGCTGCTGCGACTGAAGCTGCTGGTTGAGCCAAGCGGCGCGGCCCCCATCGCGGCGCTGCTGGCGGACAAAGTGCCGAATGTGCAGGGCAAGAAGATCGGCGTGGTGCTGTCGGGGGGCAACGTCGATCCGGGGAAGTTGGCAGAATTACTGACGAGTAACGAGTAATGCGTAATGTGGGATGAGAGAAGATATGGAGTTAGAAACCGAGCGCCTGATGATTAGGACGGTAATAGATGAAGCAGCGATGCTGGCGGTGTACGAGCAGTGCGCGGATTACCTTGCGCTGCAAACGCCGGAGCCGCCGTCGGGTGCGATGGTCCAATCGGATGTGGCGACGACCGCCAAACTGGGCGGCGTTCTGGCGGGAATCTATCGCCGTGATTCAAACGAGTTGATCGGCATGATCAGTTTCGTGCCGCAGAATTTTCGCGGGCAGCGCGATTATGCGTTCGTGCTGAACTTGATGATCGGATCGACGCAACGACGACAAGGATACGGTACGGAAGCCTATCGGGCGGTTGAGGAATCTATCTGGCGCGACGAAGACGTGAAGCGCATCGGCGCGCTGCTGCTGCCGCAGCATGAACCATCGTATGCGTTTGCGGAGAAACAAGGCTTTGAACGCGCGGGCGGGCCGTTTAAGAACAAGCGCGGTTATGGGCTGTGGGCGTTTACTAAGAAGCGTCCGGGGCTGGCCGAAACGCCCGGTGAGGTGATCTGGCGTCAGACGCAGCAGGTGCTGGGCGGCTCGCCGTTTGATGCACCGTTGTTGCGAAGCGAGAATTGAGCGCAGTAGGTCGAGGCGGCTCCCATGCCGCCGGGCGTGGGAGCCCGGTCTACGGTGCCGCGAGAATTGATCACCCGTTGGGTGTCTTTTCGAACGCCCTTTCGGTGCATGGCACTTTGTGGTATCCTCACAGCCGCCGACACCCACTTTACTCAGGAGCACAACTGCATGGCTGATATGATCCGATACTCGATCGACGTGGCCGCCAAACCGGCGGACGTTTATGCGCTGGCCGAAGACCCCAGGTTGGGACAGTTGTTTATCCCGGCGCGCGACGTGGCCGAGGTCATTCAAACCGGCGGGCGCGTCAAATCGTTTACGACTAAGACGGGCAAAGGTGAATTTACCACGCACGATTTTCCCAAGCGTTGGGAGGCCGAGTATCTCTGGAAGGGCTATCGAGCGCGGTACGAATTCCGATTGGAGCCGCACAGCGACAAAGTCACGCGCCTGATGCTGGACGTGGCATTGCAGCCGCAATCGTTTATGGGGCGCGTGTTTGCGTCCAAGACGCGCTTTGACTTGAAGGGGCGCGTGTCGGAACGGCTGACAGCGATTCAAAAGCAATTTAGCAAATAGTACTGAATAAGCGCATTGACAAGCGGCCATATCGGCCTAAAATTGCGCCTCATATTGGATGACGAATCGCTGCGTCATTCAAATCCATACTCCAGGGAGGAGACCCATGAAGACGTTTCGCGTCGTTAGTGTGTTGTTGATCGGTTTGCTCGTCATGGCGGCCTGTGCGCCGGCCGCTGCGCCGACTCCAGCCGCGCCAGCGGCACCCGCCGCCCCGGCGGCCAGTGGTTTGCCCGATCTGGGTGGCAAAGAAGTGACCATTGCCATCGAGAATGCGTATATCCCCTTCAACTACATCCGGTTGGACAACGGTAAGGCCGAAGGCTGGGACTATGATGCGCTGGCCGAGATTTGCAAGCGGCTGAACTGCAAACCGGTCTACAAAGAAATCGGCTGGGACAGCATGATCACCGCCGTGTCGCAGGGCCAGTTTGACCTGGCCGCCGACGGCATCACCATTACCGATGAGCGCGCCAAGACCGTCGATTTCTCCGACGGCTACATCGCGGTCGATCAGCGCATCATGGTGAGCAAAGACTCGCCCATTGCCAGCATCAACGAGTTCAAGACCAGCACCACGCTGAAGATCGGCACCCAGAAGGGCACCACCAACTACGATGAGGCCATCAAACTGGTGGGCGACGCGCGGGTGGTGGGCTTTGATACGTTTGGCGATGCGGTGCAAGCCTTGATCGCTAAGGACGTCGACGGTGTCGCTATCGACGATACGGCCGGGGTGGGCTATGTGGGCGTGAACGCCGACAAGATCAAGTTGCTGCCGGAGAAGATGGTGGGCCAGCAGTTGGGCTTTGTCTTCCCCAAAGGCTCGGCGCTGGTGAAGCCGTTCAACGCCGCGCTGGCGGCGATGCGCGCCGACGGCACGCTGGAAGCGCTGGCCAAGAAGTGGTTCGGCGGCACGCAGCTGACGTACGACGAAATTGCCCCGGTCACGTACCCAACGCCGACGCCGTAAATCGAAACGGTTTAGTCACAGAAAGTCCGGCTTCTGCCTCTCGCGGAAGTCGGACTTTCTCTATCCAGCCTCGACTGCGCCAGACTTCAGACAGATCGGACAGACCCATGACAACTAAGACGGACGCGAATGTCCCGGGAACGATTCAGGTACAGTTCATCGAACGACTGGCGCGGCTCCCGTGGTGGTTCATGATCATTGTCCTGCTGGGCTTGATCATCCTGTATAACATTCTGACCCAGGACCTGTACGCCACCATCTTTGGGCGCATTGCCAGCGGACTGTGGGTCACTGTGCGCGTGGCCGTCATCTCGTATGCTTTTGCGCTGGTCATCGGCCTGATTGTGGCGCTGGGTCGCGTCTCAAAAAATCCGATCGCGTATAACCTGGCGACCCTGTACGTCAACATCATTCGCGGCGTGCCGATCCTGGTGCAGATCATTTACGTGGCGTTCGTGATCGCCCCGGCGTTGGTGGCCCTGCTCAACGGGCTGGGCGACGCGCTGATCCCGGTATTTGGCGAAGAGAATTTTCTGGCGAAGATGACACTGCAAGACATCGAGAGTGAAGTGCGGGTGATCATCGCGCTGGCGCTGGCGTATGGCGGCTTTGAGGCTGAGACGTTCCGGGCCGGCATCGAGTCGATCGGGCGCGGACAGATGGAAGCCGCGCGCTCGCTGGGCATGAGTTACTTTCAGGCGATGCGCTACATCATTCTGCCGCAGGCTTTACGCCGCGTGCTGCCGCCGCTGGGCAACGACTTCGTGTCGATGATCAAGGACTCGTCGCTGGTGTCGGTGTTGGGCGTGCGCGATATGACGCAGGAAGCGCGCCTGTACGCCGCCCGATCGTTCTTGTATCTCGAAACGTACAGCGTGCTGGCCTTCAACTATCTGGTGCTCACGTTCTCGCTCTCGATGGGCGTGAAGTTCCTCGAGAATCGCCTGGGCCGGGGCGGGAAAGGCTCGTGAAAAGTGAAGAGTGATGGGACGTATTTTCACTCGTCATTCGTTATGAACGTCGTCCTCATTTCCACTTATGAACTCGGCCACCAGCCGTTTGGTCTGGCCTCGCCGGCGGCGTGGCTGAAAGCCGCGGGCGCGACGGTGACGTGCTTCGATCTGGCCGTGTCGCACCTCGATCGGGATGTGATCGCCGAAGCCGATCTGATTGCGTTCTACGTGCCCATGCACACGGCCACACGCATCGCGGGCCAGTTTATTCCCCGCGTACGATCGATCAACCCTCACGCGCACTTGTGTGCTTACGGTCTGTACGCGCCGCTCAACGCCGATTATCTGCGCGGCCTCGGCGTGACGACGATCCTCGGCGGCGAGTTTGAAGAGGGGTTGGTGGCGGTCTATCGACTGTTGCTCCCCTCTCCTGAGAACCGTTCGCGATTCTGGGGAGAGGGGTTGTGGGTGAAGCAGTCCGAGCCTATGATTTCGCTGGCACGGCAGAACTTCCTCACACCCGATCGATCCGGCTTGCCCCACTTAAGCAAGTACGCTTATCTGGATCGCGTCGATGGTTGCAAGAAGGTGGTGGGCTACACGGAGACGACGCGCGGCTGCAAACATCTGTGCCGCCACTGTCCCATCGTGCCGGTGTACAACGGCCAATTTCGCGTGGTGCCGTTCGATGTCGTGATCGACGACATTGAGCAGCAGATGGAAGCGGGCGCGGGGCACATCACGTTTGGCGACCCCGACTTCTTCAACGGGCCGGGACACACCATCCCGATCGTGGAGAAGTTCCATCAATTGTGGGCGTTTGCCACTTACGACGTCACGATCAAGATCGAGCATCTGCTGAAGTATGCACGTTGGCTGCCCGTGCTGCGCGACACCGGCTGCCTGTTTATCACGAGCGCAGTGGAAGCCGTCGACGACGCTATTCTCGAAGTCTTTGACAAGCATCACACCCGCGCTGATTTCGTCAAAGCCGCGGCCTTGTTGAAAGACAACGGATTGACGTTGAATCCGACCTTTGTGGCGTTCAACCCGTGGATTTCGTTGAGCGGCTATCGTGACTTGCTGCAAACGATCGCGGAACTTGACCTGATCGATCACGTCGCGACGGTGCAGTATGCGATTCGATTGTTGATCCCGGCCGGCTCGAAGCTGCTGGATCGATCGGATGTGCAGCAGCTGAGCGGGCCGTTCGATCAGGCCGCGTTGGTGTATCCGTGGGCGCATCTCGATCCGCGCGTCGATCTGCTGTATGAAGCCGTGCTGGCCTCCGTCACCGAGGCGCAAGCGGCGGGCTTCTCGCGGGGCGAGATCTTCGATCGGGTCTGGGCCATAACCGCGCATGCGCTGAATGATGCTCGTCCCAGCCCGCGCCCCGATCGAGCGTCGACGCCGATCCCGCATCTGAGTGAGTCATGGTACTGTTGAGCAGAGCCACTCGAGGAGCAGGTTGCTCCCGAATGGGTGTGACTAGACCTGACCGGTTTTCGCGAAGCGACCGGTCAGGTCTTTCGTTAGGGCTTGCCTTGCGGGTGTATACTGAATTTAACAGGAGGCGATGAACATGCCTGGAGCGATCGATTGGTTGTTGAGCGGCCCGCCCTGGGTGCAGTACCGCACCCGATTGGATTTGCTGGGCCAATCGGAACGCAGCAAAGACGTGCAGGCTGCACGTCAGGCTATGCTCGATCATCCACAAGTGCAGGCGTTGGTGAGCGAATTGGCTGAATGGCCCGGCCCGCCGCTGACCCGTCACAACGACGCGAGTCATCTGCTGCACAAACTCACGTTCATCGCCGATCTGGGTTTGCGCGCGACCGATCCCGGTGTCGATCGGATCGTCGATCGGGTGCTGGCACATCAGGCGGCTGAAGGTGTGTTTCAGGTGAAGGTCAACATCCCCACACATTTTGGCGGCACGGGCAAGGATCAATTCGCGTGGATGTTGTGCGATGCGCCGTCGATTGTGTATGCGCTGGCGAAGCTGGGTGTGAAGGATCGACGTGTGAAGGTCGCGGCGAAATATCTCGCCGGGTTGATTCGCGACAATGGCTGGCCGTGCGCGGCCACGCCGGAGTTGGGCAAGTTTCACGGGCCGGGTCGCCGCAGCGATCCGTGCCCGTATGCGAATCTGATCGCGCTTAAAGCACTGGCGCAGACCCGCGAGTGGCACGACGACGATGTGTGCCGGCTCGGCGCGGAGACGCTGCTGCAATTGTGGCAGCACCGCACAGAACAGCGCCCGTATCTCTTTGCGATGGGCACCGACTTTGCCAGACTCAAGGCGCCGTTGATCTGGTACGACGTCCTGCACGTGACAGAGGTGCTGACGCAATTCGAGTGGCTGCATAAAGATAAACGGTTGAACGAGGTGGCGGCGATCGTGACAGCGAAGGCCGACGATCAAGGCCGCTTTACGCCGGAATCGATCTGGCAGGCGTGGCGCGACTGGGACTTCGGGCAGAAGCGCGAGCCATCAAGGTGGTTGACATTGGTCGCTGTGCGCGCCTCGAACCGGTTGATTGAACACGCACGCAATTAGAAAGGAGTTGACATGCCAACTTACGTGGTGTTGATGAAGCTGACCGACCAAGGGATTCGGGCCGTGAAAGATTCGCCGGATCGCATCGAATCGAGCATCAAGCATTTTGAGTCGATGGGCGGCAAGTTCATGGGCTTCTACGCCACCATGGGCCAGTACGACTACGTAGCGATTGGCGAAGCGCCCAACGAGGCGATCGTCATGTCGTTTGTGCTGGGGCTGGGGCGCAGCGGCGATGTGCGCACGACGACGCTGAAGGCGCTGTCGCGCGACGAATTTGAGGCCATCGTGAGCAAACTGCCCTGACAAGAATAGGAGGCTGGACCATGGCGGTCATTACCATCTCGCGGCAATATGGCAGCGAGGGCGACGAGATCGCCGCTCGCGTGTGCGAGCAGCTGGGCTACACGGCGTTCGATAAGCGGCTGATGACGCAGGTGGCGACTGAAGTCGGGCTGACGGACAGCGAAACCGTCGACTTCTCGGAAGACGTGCACAAAATGCGCGGCTTCGTCGATCGGTTGTGGCACGGACGAACCGTCGTCGGCGAGGCGCGCGTCTGGAAAGAGAAGCCGGGTGGCGTGCGAGTCCAGGCTGTCGTCGGGCTTGACGAAACCGCTTCGATCGCGCTCGTTCAGGCGGTGGTCAGAGCGGCTTATCACCGCGGCAATGTGGTGATCGTGGGGCGCGGCGGACAGGCCATCCTGAGAGACGAAGTCGACGTATTGCATGTGCGGATTGAAGCGCCACCGGATCTGCGCGCCCGGCGGATTGAATTACAGGAGGGCCTGAGTTATGACCTGGCGCGCGAAGTTGTTGCCAGGCGTGACGCGGCAGCCGCCGATTACGTGAAGCGCTTCTTTGGCGCCGACTGGTCCGATCCGCTGCTCTATCATCTGGTGATCAACACCGGTCGCTGGAACATCGAATCGGCTGCGCAGCTGATCGTGGCCGGCGTGAACTGCCTGACGCCCATGGCGGCGCCTGCTTAAACGATCGGGCAGTGGTTGGCCCGGCACAAACATCCAGCAACATTGCTTCGGGCACGAGTGATGAATGCCCACTCGAAGCGGCGGATGGCGTGATCCTGTCGCGGACAGAGTTCAGCGTGTTTAGTCACGAGCTGCGGTGTCGCCCCTGACAAGGTGTTGATGAATCCGTCTGCCGATTCGCAAGGAGGCGCCGTTGGACAACTGGGGCGGGCCTTCGCGGCAGATTTTGGGCCCGATTGCTGACACATTCTATTGTGACGAGGCGTTCCATGAAACGCGACGATCCTGCGATCCACTGGCTGCTTGACTCGACCGATCCGTCGGTGCGCTACTTCACGCTGACCGAGCTGCTGGAGGCGACGAGCCACTCGCACGAGGCAGCCGCGGCGCTGAATAAGATTCTGGACGGGCCGCGCGTGAAGGCTTTGATCGCGGGGCAGCACGGTGGCCCGCAGAAGTCAAAGGATTCGTTCGCCATCCATACAGGCGGCTACGGTGTGCATCCCTACAAGAAGTGGGACGGCGCACACTGGCGGTTGGTGTCGTTGGTTGAACTCGGCATTCCCGCGCGTGAGCCGCGCGCCGTGGCCGCCGCCGATCAGGTTTTGCAGTGGCTGACGAGCGACTTTCATCGCGACAAGATCAAAGCGATCGATGATCGCACGCGGCGCTGCGCTTCACAGGAAGGCAATGCGCTGGCGGTGTGCAGCCGATTGGGCCTGACTCACGATCCGCGCGTGCGCTATCTGGCCGAGTCGTTGATCGCGTGGCAGTGGCCGGATGGCGGCTGGAACTGCGACAAGCACCCGGAAGCCAATCACTCCTCGTTTTACGAAAGCCTGTCGCCGATGTGGGGACTGATCGAATATCATCGCGCCACGGGCGATGAGGCCGCACTGCACGCCGCACAACGCACGGCTGAGCTGTTCCTGAATCATCGGCTGTTCCGATCGACCACCACCGGCGACGTAATTGATCCCGAATGGCTGAAGCTGCACTATCCGCTGTACTGGCACTACGACATCTTGCAGGCACTGGTGATGTTGAGCAGGTTACCGGATGCGGGAAGCGAGATGCGGGATGAAAGAGTGCAAGAGGCGTTGGACATTATCGAGGAAAAGCGCCAGCCCGATGGCTGTTGGAAAGCCGAAGGATTCTACTGGGTCCCGATCGGCAAGCGCACCTCGAATGTGGACGTGGTGGACTGGGGTCGGCGCGGGCCGAATGAGATGATCACGCTCAATGCGCTGCGGGTGTTGACGGCGGCTGGTCGATGGTGAAGAAGCGTTGATTTCTCAATCCCGTTCGGCAAAGTCGCGACGAATACGTGCGACACGCTGAGCAATTGCCGGAGAAGAGGCGATGTGGATAAGCGTGATCGAAAAACGGGTGCGCTGGATTGGCGCGGTGGCAATGCTGGTCACCCTGGCTTACATTTTCGTTGGGCTGGGACGCGGACTACGCCGGCCTAAAGGGCGACAGACCGGCCATGCGAAGCAGATCCTGCGGCTGCCGGTCTATCTCTCGATCAGCGTTCCCTATTTTGGCTTCTGCTTCTATTTATGGCGATCACTCCCATTAACGCTATCAGCCCGGGTCCGGATTGTGACCCTACTCCTGGGGTCGCTGCTTTACTTTCCCGGATTGGCTTTCGTCTTCTGGGGACGATTGACGTTGGGCAAGATGTACAACGCCTCCACCAGCTTCGGCGTGGAGTTATATGCCGACCAACGCTTGATCACTCACGGCCCCTACGCCATCGTGCGGCATCCGATATATGTTGGCCTGCTGATTGCCGCCATAGGCGGAGTGCTCATCTATCGAACGTGGACGCTCGTGTTCCTGGTAATGAATGCCTTAGGCGTCATCGTACTTCGAAGTCGACGTGAGGAAGAAGCATTGGCACTGGAGTGTGGTGAGCAATGGGTGGCATATTGCCAACAAGTGCCGGCCTGTCTACCTCATTGGCGGTCCGGCCGAATGAGATGATTGCACTCAATGCGCCGCGGGTGTTGAAAACCGCGGGACGCGTGTGAACACACGCCGGTTGGCGCTTCCTCAGCCT
>JAUQXD010001137.1 GCA_030834835.1 Thermoflexales bacterium
AGCCGCGTTGAGCCATGCCAGCTGGCAGGCCAGCGTCGAGCATCAACGGCTGCGTCAGGCGTTGGGCCAATCGTCCAGTCAGGCGGCGCTCAACATTGCCGGAGCCTTGTTCTGTCTGGGCATGGCCGCCACCGCTCGTTACCCGCTCGAAATTGTCGTCTGGCTGGTTCTCGCCGCCATGTTCTTCTATCAATGGATTCGTGACCGTCGCGCCAAACCTTGATCATCTTGCATCCTGCATCCTGCATCTTGCATTGATCATTGTTCATTGTTAATTGATCATTGTTAATTGTTCATTGATCATTGCTAATTGTCCATGCTCACTCGCTCCAGTCGCACCTTCACCCTCTGGCTCTTTATCGGCGACATGCTGTTGACGCTGGCCGCGTTATTCTTCGCGCGCCAGATTCGCCTAGCCCTGCCGCTGGGCATGACACTTGATCCGGACACCGGCGCGCCGCTGACCTTTGACATCAACTGGGCCTTCTATGCGCTGGTGCTGGTGGTGTGGGTGGCCGTGGTTGTCACGCTGCCCGTCTACGATAGCCGCCGCTCGCTGCACGCCAGCGGCGATGTGCAGATCACGCTGGTCGCCATCGGTTTCGCGATTTTGATCCTGGCCGGGCTGGCCTACTTCTTCTATCGCGATCTGTCGCGCGTACTCTTTGTCTACTTCGCCGTGATCGACGCGGTGTTGTTGATCGTCTGGCGCAGCGCGCTGCGCCTGAGCCTGCGGGTGCGCCACGCCGCGTGGCCGGGCAGCAAACGCCGGGTGCTGATCGTCGGCACTGGCCCGCTGGCCGATGAGGTCGCCGCGCGGCTGCGCGCCTACACGTGGACGGGGCTGGAGTTAGCCGGCTTTCTGAGCAATACGTCGGACGCGGATGTGCTGGGACCGCTCAGCGCCGCAGCCTCGATCGTGACGCGCGAACGCATCGACGAGGTTTTGATCGCGCTGCCGCTGCGCGCCCAGCAGGACATGATCGATCTGATCACGGATTTGCAGCGCCACACGGTCAGCGTGCGCGTCGTGCCCGATCTATTCGATCTCGCCTTCACGCGCGCGGGCATCGACGATCTGGACGGCATCCCGATCGTCAGTCTGCGTGACCCGGTGCTGACGCCCGTTCAGCGCATCGTCAAGCGCCTGTTCGATCTGATCGTCGCGTCGCTGCTGTCCGTCATTGGCGCGCTGCCCATGCTGATCATCGCGCTCGCCATCAAACGCGATTCACCCGGCCCGGCCATCTTTTGCCAGCAGCGCGTGGGGGAACAGGGCAAACTGTTCTGGATGTATAAATTTCGCACGATGATCGATCGGGCCGACGATCTACAGCCCGACAGGCCAGTGTGGCTCAAACGGCCCGACGATCCGCGTCTCACCCGCGTCGGCCGCTGGCTGCGTCAATTCAGCCTGGACGAACTGCCGCAGTTGTGGAACGTGCTCAAAGGCGACATGAGCCTGGTCGGCCCACGGCCGGAACTGCCGTGGCTGGTCGATCAATACGCCGACTGGCAGCGCAAGCGCTTCAACGTGCCGCAGGGCATGACGGGCTGGTGGCAGGTCAACGGTCGCAGTGACAAACCCACCATCGCCAAGACGCGCGATGATTTATACTATATCCAGAACTATTCGCTGCTGCTGGATATTGTCATCCTGTGGAAAACCATTGGCGCAGTCGTCAGACGCACCGGCGCTTTCTAACTTCTACCTATGAAAACGATTCCGACTAACTTACCCGATGTCCTCATCATCCAGCCGCAGGTTTTTGAAGATGCACGCGGCTTCTTCATGGAAACGTATCATCAGCGCAAACTGGCCGAATCGGGTATCACCGCCGACTTCGTGCAGGACAACCACTCGCGATCGCAACAGGGCATCTTGCGCGGATTGCATTATCAGATTCAACACACGCAGGGCAAGCTGGTGCGCGTCACCCTGGGCGAAGTCTACGACGTCGTCGTCGATCTGCGCCGCTCGTCGCCCACCTTTGGTCAGTCCATGTCCATTCGTCTGTCTGCCGAGAACAGACTGATGCTGTGGGTGCCGCCCGGCTTTGCGCACGGTTTCTACACGCTCAGCCCGTGGGCCGAGTTTCTCTATAAAGTCACCGACTATTACGCGCCTCAGTGGGAACGTACCCTGCTCTGGAACGACCCGCAGTTGGGCATCGATTGGCCGCTCATCGACGGGCAGCCGCCGCTGTTGTCGGCCAAAGACGCGATCGGCAACCTGTTGATCGACGCCGAAGTCTTCGATTGATGAAGTCCATCCGATGGCTGACCCTCGTCGCGGGTGTGCTGATCAGCGCGGCGATTGTGTGGTTGATCGCGCGCGACCTCGACGGCGCACAGCTGGCCCGCGTGCTGGCTTCGGCCGATGGCGGGTGGATCGCGTTCAGTGTGATCGTGATCGTCAGCACGATGTTCACCCGCCTACAACGGTGGGCGGCCTTACTGCATCCGATCGATCTGCGCGGCCCGATGGTATTGCGCGCAACGCTGTTGCGCGCTCTATTGATCGGGCAAGTGCTCAACTTTGTCCTGCCCCTGCGCCTCGGCGATGTCGCCCGGTCAGTCATTTCGGCGCGCGCCCCCGGCCTGTCCGTCGAGCGTGCCCTGGGCAGCATCGCCATTGAGAAGGCGTGGGACTGGCTGACGCTGGCCGCTTTAGCCCTGATCGTGGCGGTCGGGGTGGTCGTGCCGGTGTGGTACAGTATAGCTATCGGCTCGATCGCCTTCGTCGCCGCGCTCGTGCTGATCGGATTTGGCGTGATCGCTTTTGTCCCGATCGAGCGTTGGTCGCCGCGCTTCGAACGGTTGATCAACCGGCTGAGTTTTGGCGATCGCGTGCGACGGTTGATCACGAGTTTCGCCGCACTGCGCAATCGATCGACCTTTGGCCGCTGTGCG
>JAUQXD010001138.1 GCA_030834835.1 Thermoflexales bacterium
CCGGCCGGCGTTGAGGCGGCGAGTTGGGTGAACATCGCGTGTGGCGTCAGCGCAGCGCGGCCATGACTGGCAAGGAAGCGCGAGCATTGATCGGCGAGGCGGAACCAGTCGTCTTTGTTCATGGTGACGTGATCCTGTGAAACAAGAATGAACCGATTATATCATCGGCTAAGTTCACTTGGGCGGCACTGCTGTAGCAGAGTATAATGCTCGTACTTATGAAGCGGAGTCGTGAACATGCTCAACGACGGTATCTCCAACCGGGCTGTTAGTTTCTTCGTTTTGGGTCTGTATGGTTCGTTGCTTTACGGAAATAATGCTTTTTCTCGATTACCCCAACTAGGTGTTTTCTTGTTTATATTTTGTCTGTGTGGAGCTGCCGTTGCTATACCTGCCCTTGTCTTTGTTTCATCTGTAATTGGTTGGGTGGTTTTTCAGTTACGCAAAACAAAAATGAATCCCAAAGAAGCTAAATCTCAGGCAACGATTGCCGCCGTATTGGCTTTTGTGCTGCTGGTGTTAGCCAGTTATGCAATAGTAGCGTATTGGGGACGCGATTGGTATATCCCATGAGAGACTCCGGCATAAGGATGCGATCGAGGGGCGCGGCAATCGCGCTCCAGCTGCCGTCTCCGGCGGCGCCTCGTCCGCGAATCCATGCCGGAATCTCATCGCTTGGAGCGCGCTATGCTGGGTGTCCGAATCACCATCGACGGCGACGACCTGACGACATTGCCCGATCTCTTGCTCGGAGAACTTGGCAACTGCTACGTGTACACCTCCAGCGAGGTGACGCTGCTGTTCAACGAGCATTACTTTCTGCGGACGGATTCGCAACTGATGACGGTGGTCGTGTTGAATTTTGCCACGCCAGGCAAGTGTGAAGTCGAGATTGTGAGCGGCGGCGGTAAGGCTGGCCTCCTGCCGTCGCTTGATTGGGGCGCGGAGCGCAGTCGAGACGGCAAGGTGGCCGATACGTTGCGGTCAATTTGCGCCGATCAGGGTTGGCTGTTCCAGCCGCATTGATCCGGCTGTTGGAGGCCGATGTGAAAATTCGTGCCTTGCCACGCCGCGTGAAGAGTGCTATAATCCCGGCCCGCGCTCAGGAAAGAGCGCTTCATTTTGCACTGTAGAGGATGTTACCATGAATGTACTGGATACCTTGACTCCAAAGAAAGCCGATCGGCCGCGACTGGCCCCCGGTGACACTGTCCGTGTGCACTCGCTGATTGTGGAAGGCGAGCGCGAGCGCGTGCAGGTCTTCCAGGGCACCGTGATCCGCATCCGCAAGGGTGGGGCGCAGGCCAATTTTACCGTGCGCCGCATCGCGTCGCACAGCGTGGGCGTGGAGCGCACCTTCTTGCTGCATTCACCGCGCATCGAGAAGATCGAAGTGGTGCGCAGTTCCAAGACGCGCCGCGCGCAATTGTACTATCTGCGTGATTTGCAGGGCAAGGCCGCGCGCTTGAAAGAACGCGCGACGACCGCCACGGAAGGTTAAGCAATCGGATCCGATCAGAGCGTAGGCGCTCAGGCTCAGCCTGGGACTGCCTACGCTCTTTTTTCGTTTTAACTCACCACCCAGTAGGATGGTTGGTGGCTTTATTGGAGCGGGGACATGAATCGGGACGTGATCAAGCAGATTCAATTTGATCCGGCGTTGAGCCCGGGCGCGCGCAATGCCACACAGGTTTGTCTGCGCGTGCAGCGTGACGAGCAAGTGGCGATTATTGCGGATCGAGACGGGTTGGATATTGCGGCTGCATTGGTGGAGCAGGTCGAACAGATCCGCGCGCCGTATCGCGTGTTTGTGCTGGAAGAACTGGCCCCGCGTCCGCTGGAACACATGCCGGCAGTCGTTCTGGCGGATCTGGAAACGTCGGCGGTGAGCATCTTTGCCGCGCAGGCGCAACGCGGCGAATTGCGTTCGCGCATGGA
>JAUQXD010001139.1 GCA_030834835.1 Thermoflexales bacterium
CATTTTCAGGAAGCACCGCGCGGCATCATCGCCCACAACACCTCTCCAACAAATGTGGGCCTGCTCTTGCTATCGACGTTGGCCGCGTATGATCTGGGCTACATCGGGTTGAGCGATTTGTCTGCTCGCTTGCATGCCACATTTGATAGCCTGGCCCAACTCGAAAAATATCGCGGACATTTTCTCAACTGGTACGATACCCGCACCCTCGCGCCGCTGACGCCGCGTTACGTGTCCACGGTCGATAGCGGCAACCTGGTCGCCTGTCTCCGCGCGTTGGGTCAGGGCTGTCAAACCCTGTCGCATCAACCGGTCTTGCGCTGGAAGAGTTGGGAAGGCTTGCTTGATACCCTGAGTCTCTTCGATGCGGTTGGGCGCGATTTACCGGCCGAGGCCGTGGCGCCATTCCGATCCACGCTGGCAGAAATGCGGCAGCAAATCGTCGCGGCGCACGACGATGTCGAGACGTGGAAGCCGCTGTTGAATCAGCTGATCGGGGTGCGCTGGAGTGAACTCAATCAGGCGTTGATGGCGCTCGTTGCCGCCAATACGGGCGTGCTGGACGCTGACGCACTTCACGCGCTTCATCTTGCAGCCGATCGCACTCAGCATCATCTATACAATATGCAGCGCGAGATCGAACAACTGGCGCCCTGGCTGGCGTTGCTGAGCCACTCGCCCGCGTTGTTCACGCATCTCGATGGGCCGCCTGCGATCCAGGCGGCATGGCAGGCCCTGCGCGCGGCTTTGCCCACTGCGCCCAGGCTTGAAGACGTTGCGTCCGTTTGCGCGGCCGGTCTGGCAAACCTGCAAAGTCTGCGCGAACTGGCCGGGTTAGATCCCGAAGCCCGTGGCTGGTGTACGCGCCTCGCTCAAGAGTTGTCTGCTGCTGCGCTCGCGGCGAATGCTTTGCTGATCGATTTTCAGGATTTGGAACAGCAGGCCGCGCGCCACATTGAGGTCATGGATTTTCGCTTCATGTTTGACGAGCAACGGCAGTTGTTCCACATCGGTTACAACGTTACCGCCGAAAGACTGGACAACAACTACTACGATTTGCTCGCCTCTGAAGCGCGGATCGCCAGCTTAGTCACCATCGCCCGAAACGAAATTCCACCCACTCACTGGCTGCACCTGGGCCGTCCGCTCACGCAGGTGGATAGCACCCGCGCGCTGTTATCGTGGGGCGGCACAATGTTCGAGTATCTGATGCCCGCCCTGCTGATGCGCAATTACGACGGGACATTGTTACAGCGCAGTTGCCTGGCCGCCGTGGATGGGCAAATCGAATACGGCAAAGACAGGCAGGTGCCGTGGGGCATTTCCGAAGCGGGCTATTATGCGTTCGACGGGGATCAGAACTATCAGTATCGCACTTTCGGCGTGCCGGGCCTGGGCTTCAAGCGCAACCTGGACGAAGACCTGGTCGTTGCCCCTTACGCGTCGCTGCTCGCGCTGTCACTGCGGCCGCGCCAGGTGATGGAGAACATCGCCCGCCTGGATGAGTTGCAGATGCTGGGCACACACGGCTTCTACGAATCGATCGATTTTTCGGCTCCACGACTGCCGATCGGCGAAACGCACGCCATCGTGCGTGAGTACATGGCGCATCACCAGGGCATGATCCTGATCTCGCTCGTCAACTACTTGCACGACAACATCATGGTGCGACGCTTCCACGCCGATCCGATCGTGCGAAGCGTCGAATTGCTGCTGCAAGAAAAAGTGCCGTACGATGCGCCACTCGAAGTGGTGCAACCGGAAGACATGCGCGCCACCCGGCAAGATCCCGTTCGACAGCAGGTCAGCGCTTCACCATGGAGTGTGTCGGCGCAGTCGCCCGCGCCTCAGGTTCATTTCCTGTCGAACGGGCGTTACGGCGTGCTGATTACGAGCGCGGGGGCGGGCTATAGCAAGTGGCAAGACCTTGACCTGACACGTTGGCGCGCCGACACGACCCGCGAAGATTGGGGCACGTGGATTTATCTTCAAGACTTAGAGAACGGCGACGTGTGGTCGGCGGCCGATCAACCGACGGGCACGCGGCCTGAAAGTCAGGCGGTGCAGTTCTATCCGCATATGGCCGAATTCCGGCGCAGCGATCACGGTATTGGCGTGACGATGGAAATCACTGTCGCGCCGGAAGACGATGTGGAGATTCGCCGCATCTCGCTCACGAATCACACCGATCGCGTCCGACACATCGCGTTAACGAGCTACGGCGAAATCATCCTCGCGCCGCAAGCCGCCGATGCGCGCCATCCTGCCTTTAACAAGCTGTTCATCGAAAGCGAATATGTGCCCGACA
>JAUQXD010001140.1 GCA_030834835.1 Thermoflexales bacterium
GATGCCGTCGATCGCCAGCATGGCTTCGTCGCCGGCGGCCAGTCGTTCGTGAATCTGGCCGATATTGGTCAGGCCGGATCGTTCGATGTGACTTAATACGCGCGCGCTGATGCCCAGATCGGCCACGGGCGTGCTGTAGGCGGCGATGGGAATGCGTGCGCGATAGAGGTTGATGGCATCCTGCTTCGACGTATCGGCGCTTTCGGGTGCCGCCACCACGATCGGTGTTTCAGCCACCACCGCGGCCGCCCTGGCCTGTTCGCGCTCGGCCTGCTTGCGCGCCTGCGTAGTGTGGTGAATACTATCGAGCAGCTGCTTGATCGTCTGCAATTCTTCCGTATTCCACGGCAGCGATTGCTCCGTGTGGCGTTGCAGAGCCTGCTGCACCAGGGCGCTGTAAGCCGCGGCCGAACCCAGCCGCTCTTTCAGGGCGGGATTGCCTTCCACATGAGCCACGGCGTCGCGAGCGGCTTCAGTCGAGCCTTTGATGTCGATGCGCCAGGCCGTCAGTTTCGCGGCTAAACGCGCGTTTTGACCTTCGCGGCCAATGGCCAGCGAGAGTTGATCGTCGGGTACGATCACCAGCGCAATCTTGCCGTCGCGGGGGTCATCTTCCGGGTGAACGGTGAGCACGCGCGCGGGCGAGAGGGCCTTCTGGATATACACGGCCGGATCGGCGCTCCACTCGATCACGTCGATCTTTTCGCCGCCCAACTCCGATACGATCGACTGGATGCGCACGCCGCGCATGCCGACGCACGCGCCCACCGGATCGATACCCGGTTGCGCGGCGGCCACGGCGATCTTGGAGCGCGCCCCGGCCTCGCGGGCAATCGATTTGATCTCGACGGTGCCGTTGTAGATTTCCGGGACTTCCAGTTCCAGCAGGCGGCGCAGCATATTCTTGTGGGCGCGGCTGACGATGATCTGCGGGCCGCGTGTGCTCTTGCGCACTTCCATGACGTAGGCGCGCAGGCGTTGATGCATCTGATAGCGCTCGCTGGGCACCTGTTCTTTCTTGGGCATCAGGGCTTCGGTGCGGCCCAGATTCAGGGTAATGCCCGGCCCGCCGATGCTCTGCACGACGCCGTTGATGATCTCGCCTTCGCGCTCGGCGTACAGGTTGTATTGCGCGTCACGTTCGGCTTCGCGGATGCGCTGCAAGATCACCTGTTTGGCGGTCTGCGCCGCGATGCGGCCAAAACCTTCGGGCGTGGATTCCACCATGACCATGTCGCCGAGTTTGGCGTCTGGCACGATCTGCTGCGCCACATCCAGCGTCACTTCCGTGCGAATGTCCTGCACATTTTCAGTGACTTCCTTTTCGGCGTAGATGTGGGCCAGGCCGGTTTGACCGTCCATCACGGCGGTGATATTCTGCGCGCTCGACGCATTGACATCGCGTCGATAGGCGCTGACCAGGGCCGTGGTCAGGGCTTCCAGCACAACCTCTTTGGGCAGATTGCGCTCGCTGCAAATTTGGTTGAATGCGAGCAAGAACTCACTCTTCATAAGCGACTGCCGCTCCTACTTCATAGTCTAAAACCGCACCGGGTTCGACATGCCTACAGAACAAAGAAAGTGGGGGTTGCCCACTTTCCGGTTCGCTACCTAAACTGAACTACGGGGCGATTATAGCATAGCGCTTCGGATTTGACAAGGTTTTTGAGATTGAGTGAGCGGGGAGCGGTCAAGGGTAAACTGGTAAATCGGTAAATTGGTACATTGGTAGATTGGTGAGCTGGCTCGACCGGTTACCGATTGACCGATCACCAGTCTACTGATTTACCAATTTACGGACCCCTATTCCTCAACCGCCTTCACGGTAAACGAGAATTCGCTGCCGCCATCGGGCGCGTCGTCCACCCAGATCTGGCCGCCGTGAGCTTCTATCGCCAGACGGCAGAAGCTTAACCCCAGACCGGTGCCGCGCCGCCGACCAACCTGATCGGGCAGCTGCACGAAGCGCTCGAAAATGCGGGTGCGAAATTCGGGCGGAACGCCGGGACCCGTGTCACGTACGGCGCAGCGCACATAAGCGGGATTGGCTGACCAGCGCTCGGCCAGCACGCCTATCTGCCCGTTGGCGGGCGTGAATTTCAGCGCATTGTCCAGCAGGTTGGTGAGCACGCGCCCGAGTTTGTCCTCATCGGCCAAGACGCGCGGCAGGTCGCTGGCCAGCTGCTGCCGGATGACGATGCCGATTTCCTGGGCTAACGGGATGAGATGCGTGACAGACGACTGAACCAGCGCGTCGAGCGACACGGGCCGCAAATCCGCCAGCGCCTGCCCCGACTTCAGTTTGCTAATGTCCAACAGCGAGTTGACCAGATTGAGCAGTTTGTCGGTGCTGTGAATGCTGATGCTCAGGGCCTGGCTCTCGTCTGAGTCCGGTTGATCGGGCGTGACCATGTCCTTCAACATGTACAGGCCCCCCAGAATGCTCGTGAGCGGGCTGCGCAGATCGTGCACAATGGTGTTGGTGAGTTCATCACGCAGCATCTGCAATTGGCGTTCTTCGGTGACGTCGCGCAGCACCAACATCCAACCGATGGGTTGCTGACGCGCATCACGGACCGGCAAACAGGCGCGCTCCACGTAGCGCTCCGCGTGAGTATGTTCGCCGTCAACGAGCCGGGGCAGGGCGAAAACTTCTTTGGGCCAATCGATGGGTTGACCGGCTAACAGTTGTTGAAGTGTGGCCCACACGGCCGTCGGTGACAGACCCAGCCTGGCAGCCAGCCCGATGTCGGGTCGATCGAGCAGGTCTTGCAGGGAGCGCCCTTCCAGGTCGGCGCCGGGCAATCCCCACATGTGCTCCAGTTCGGGATTGACCAGCAAGACACGGCTGGCCGTGTCAAACATCAAGAGGCCGTCGTGCGAGCTGTTGAGAATGGCCTGGAGTTGATCGCGTCCGTGGGCGATGGCGGCAAAGAGCCGCGCGTTGTCAATGGCAATGGCAGCCTGGTTGGCGAGCGCGGTGATTACCTGCTGCCCGTCGTCGTCAAAATGATGCGGGATGAAGCTGTTGACGTAGAGCACACCCATGGGGCGGGCACGACTGATCAGCGGGGCGGCGATGAGCGATCGGACGCCGGCGGCGCGCAGCGCAGGATTGAGGTCTGACTCGCTGTCGGTGTCGTCGATCAGAACGGGCAGCGCCCGATCGATCACGCGCCGGGTCAGGCCGGTGCGCCGAATCTGCGGCGTGCTCGACCAGGCGGATGACGCTCCCAGGTGATAGGCGCGTTCAAACGTGTCCTGCGTGGCGTCGTACAGATAGACGGTCACACTGTCGGCGTCGGTGATGGTGCGGGCGGTGAGGCTGATATGGCGCAGCACTTCGTGCAGATCGACGCTGGCTGTCAGGGCCAGACTGGCCTGATAAAGCTGGCTGAGCTCGTTGATGCGGCGGGCGCGGTCGTCAAACAGGCGGGCATTTTGCACGGCAATGGCGGCCTGATTGGCCAGCGTCCGGGCCAGGCGCAGTTCGTCGGAGGTGAAGACGCGATCGGGGCGGTGGTCGGCCCACGCGACTGCGCCGATGGCTTCGTTGACGGCGACCAGCGGCACATTGAGCTGCGCGTGCAGATCGTAATCCTGCAGCAGTCTCAATTCGGCCGGGTCGGCTTGCGCGTCGGCGCGATAGACGATCAATGGTTCGCGGTTGTCCAGCATCGTCTGTGTGGCCGGGAAATCGGCCAGGCGATACGCGGCGGGGCGATTCAGCGCAGTTGACGCTGGCGCAACGTCCAGATGGGTGTACTGACCGATCACCTCCAACCAGCCGGTGGCCGGCCGCAGCAACATCAACGAACAGTAGGTCGAGTCCAGTGCGCACGCCATCTGCCGGGTGAGTTCGCGGCCTAACTGCTGCAGGTCAAGAATGGACGTGAGCTGCTGGCCGATGGTGTACAGGCTTTCCATTTCGTCCAGGCGCGTCTGCGCATTGCGATACAGCTGCGCGTTGTGCAGCGCGATGGCCGCCTGAGTGGCGAGTTGGCCGACGAAATCGGCGGCGGGCAGATCGAACCGATCGACCTGCGTGCTTTCCAGATTGATGACGCCCAGGATGTGATCGTGCTGTTGAATGGGCACCACCAGTTCCGATCGGACCGCGGCCTCCGCCGTGAAGTAATCCGGATCGAGGCGCACATCGCTGACGAGTTGCAACTGGCCCGATCGGATGGCGCGCCCCACAATGCCCTGCGTCACCGGCCAGTCGACGCCGATGAAGGCGCGGACGCGTTCTTCGCCATAGCCTTTCATAACCGTGACGCGGACCACTTGCCGATCGGGTTGCCACAGACCGATTAGCCCGTAGCGCGCGCCGGTGGCGACCATGGCCAGCTCGAGCACGCGCTGAATGACTCGATCGAAATCCAACGAGGCCGACAGGTCACGACCGATTTGCTCCAGGGCGGCCAGCTGTTCGATGCGGAGCGTCAGGGCTTCGTCGGCGCGGCTGTAGCGTTTGGCGTTGACGACGGCGATGGCGGCCTGATTGGCGAACGTGTTCAGCAGATCGATCTCGGCCAGGGTAAAGTGATGAGCGTCGGCGTAGTAGACGGTCAGTCCGCCAATCGCCTGCGCGTGCGTCTGCAATGGCATATCGGCAAAGGCGCGAAAGCCTTCGGCTTCGGCCACGGCGTGAAAATCGCTCAGGCGCGGATCGCTGCGCACATCGTCCACGATGAGGGGCTGGCGCGTGGCGACCACCACCGATCGGCCGCCAGGATCGACGGCCAGTGCGCGCGAGTTCGTCACGTAGTGCGGGCTTAGATTGTGCGAGGCGGCCAGCGACACGGTTTGACCAGCCTCATCGGCGAGAAAGATGGCCGCCTTCTGATTGCCCATGACGCGCCCGACGGAGGTGACGATCACGTCGAGCACGCGGCTAAGATCGAGCGTGGAGTTGATGGCCATCGAGACAGAGTTCAGGATGGCAAGATTGGTGGTGTGATGGCGCGCCGTGATGTAGGTCTGCGCATTGTGAATGGCGGCGGCGGCCTGCGCGGCGATGGCGACCAGAATGTTCCGATGGGCGGCCGTGTATCGATCGGGGTGTTCCATGTTCTGGACACCGATCGCGCCCAGCACTTCGTCGCCAAAGACGATCGGCACACCCAGCCACGATTGAGCCACGGGGCCGCCGGGCTGAATGCCCAGCTGCTCCAGCGCGGCTCGCACATCACGCGGAATCAGCAGCGGGCGGCGCGAGGCGATGACATGCTCAGTGAGGCCTGGCCCAAAGGCGCGGCTGTCGTAACGGGTGCGGCTGTCGTTTTCGTAAGCCAGCGGGAAGATCAGCTGGCCGTCATCGCCGTTGTACAGCGCGATGTAAAAATAGGCGGCATCCATGAGCTGCCGGGTTTGCCGGTACACGGCCTCCAATACTTCCGGCAGTTCCAGACTGTTGGCCACGGCTTGGCCCAGGATGCTGAGTGAGTTGAGTTCGCGCACGCGCTGCTCCAGGCGAGCGCGAGCGCGGCTGAGATTGTGAATCAACCCCATGCCCACGAGTATGAAGATGCAGAATGAGGCAAAGACCAGCGCCGGCGTATTGAGGAAGGTAGACGCGATCAGGCTGGCAAAGAAGATCGGCAGGATTTCCAGCAGCATGACGGCGCGCCAGTGGTTGCGGACGTAGTCGCGGACGTTGTGGCCTTCCAGCCGGTGATACAGGGCGAAAATGCTGTAGTGGGTCAGTAGATAGCCGCCAAACAGGCCCAGCAGCGGTATCAGGTCTACGGCAAGATTGATCAGGACCCACTGTGTCTGACCGGCTTCAACGATCGGGATACGGCCGCCGGTGAGACTATACAGCAAGCCGCCCACCAGCAGACTTAGCCCGTGCAGCGAGAGATTGCTGCTCGCGGTGATCAAAAAGTACCGCCAGCCGCGCGGCTTAAAGCCGAATGGTTCGGGGATGAGGTGGCGCAGCCCTTCACCCAGCAGCACGCCGATCAGGGTGATCAACGCGGCGGGGCCTAAACCCAGCGCCAGAAACGAGGCGGTGATGATGATGCTGCCGAAGTTAGCATCGCCAGATTCAAAGGAGATGCCCAGGTTGATGGCCGTGGCGAGGGTGATGATCCAGATGAGGTACACCCACCATGCCACAGCAGCGGGCGATGTCCCGATGACGATGGCACACCCGATGAACGTCGCCAGCCCCAGGCCCAGGGCGGCAACCTCGTCAGGTTGGATGGAGCGGCGAGCAGACGATTCAGCCATCGACATCGGCGGCAAAGCCCACAATTTGAGGCGATCTACGGGCCAGTCCGGCGGAAGATTAAGCAGTGGCGAGTCTAGCACAAAATGGCCTGACTCACAACAGACCGCGCCGCGCGCGTGCGCGCATGGTATAATTTTGCCCGCATGAGAACAGATGATGATTAAACGTTTACAAGGCGCGCTCGCGCTGCTCAGTGTGTTATGGACGACCGCTTGCGGCGGCCAGGTGGTCAGCGGTTCCACGCCCACCCCCGCGTCACTGGCGGTCATTTTGCCGTCATCGACGGCGCGCGCCACCTTTTCCCCGCAGATGTTGACGCCGATCCCGACGAATACCCCCGCGCCGACGCCGACTCCCGTTGTGCACATCGTTCAGCCGGGCGATACGCTGCTGGGCATTGCGCTGCAATATGGCGTCACCCTGGACGCTTTGCAACAGATCAACGGCGTGCTGCGCCCCGAGACACTGCAAATCGGCCAGCAGATTATCATTCCAATCGGCGAGTTGTCGGCATCCAACGCGGGCGGCGAAGGCCAATTCCTGCTGCCGACACCCGCCCCCGCGGCCGTGGTAATCACAAACACGGCGCGATATCTCACGCCGGTGGGCAGCCTGTGGGTGTTGGGCGAAGTCTACAATCCGACCGGTGAACCAATCGAAAACGTGCAGGTGCGCGTAGGCCTGATGGACGAGGGCGGCCGCGAGATCGCCAGCGATTTGACGTTTACGGTGCTGGATTTTGTGCCGGCCACGGGCCGCTCGCCGTTTGGCGTCCTGTTTACCGAACCGCCGCAGGGGGTGGCCGGTTTTCAGGCGATCATCGTGCGCGCCGAACCATCCTACAACAACGCCAATCGTTACGCCCAACTCCAGGTGACCGCCGCGCAGATCGAGCAGGCCGGGGCCGGGTATCGCGTGACCGGCACGGCGACCAACAGCGGCGCGTGGAATGCCGTGGATGCGCGGATCACGGTGACGGTGTATGATGCCGAACATCGCGTGACCGGTTATCGCCATGTGTCACTGCCCGATGAGCAATTCACCGTCGGCGCAACCGCTCAATTCGATGTGACCGTTGCGCCGGATCCGTCAGCGCCGGATGTGGCCGATTTTGCGGCGGTCGTGCAGGCGCGATCACAATGATCAATTAACAATTAACAATGATCAATGAACAAGTGCCCCTGGCCAATGCGCTTTGCCGCCTGACCGATTGACCAGTTACCAATCACCAATCAACTGATTGACCGATTACCCATCGACCGAGTAACCATGTCCGACACCACGATCAATCGCCCGCCGCGCCACACCACGCCCCGCATTCATCGTATTCTCAAGACTTTTGCGCTGATCATCATCAAACTGGTTGCGCGGATCGATCTGAAGGGCATGGAGCATGTGCCGCTCAGTGGCGCGCTCGTCATCGTCACCAATCATCTCAGTTCGTTTGATACGCTGTCGCTCATTGGTCTGGGACCGGTGCGGCAGGCCACGGCTTTCGGCGCGATTGAGCATCGCTCGGATTTCATCGCGGGCTGGGCGCTGGACAAATTGGGTCTGATCTGGGTGCGGCGTGGCGAAGCCGATCGGGAAGCGGTGAAAATCGCTATTGACGAACTCAAGGCAGGCACGGCGGTCGGCGTCGCGATCGAGGGCACGCGCAGTCGCACGGGCGGCCTGTTGCCGGGGAAGACGGGCGCGGCCTACCTGGCGAATCGCGCCAACGCGCCAATCGTGCCGATGGCGATCTGGGGCACGGAGCAGATAATCAGCAATCTCAAGCGCTTGCGGCGCAGCACCATTCACATCCGCCTGGGGCCGGTGATTCATTTGCCCGAAGGCCGCGCCAATACTGCACAGCTGGAAGAGTACACCGATCAGCTGATGCTGACCATCGCGCGGATGCTGCCGCCGGAATATCGCGGCGTGTATCGAGACAGAGTGAAGGATGAAGGATGAAGGCGGAGGGATGAAATGATGTTTGTCATACCACGGCCCAATGTCATAGAAAGTGATGAAGGCTTTTCAGTCGAGGTTCTCGGTATGACCGGGCTCTTATACACAGAGGGTTCAAAGAGCCTTCGCCTCGATTCTGAGGTCCTGGCGAAACCAACTGGTCTGATAATCTACACCAGTTCCATTCGAACGTGGAACTCTCTCCATGATGGAGAAATCGTTGATGAAGCGAAGCGCGATGTCATAGTTGAAAACATTCGTCGCGCTTTTCGATTCAGAGGATTTGAGATTGAAGTAGCATAAGGCTGCTGCGATTCTTGCGGTCCTTCTTGCCCGCCTTTGCGCGGCCTGATTCCTCAGCCTTCTGCCCTCACTCTTTCCACCAACTTCACCCACTCCGGCAGTGAAAGCGTCTCGGCTCTTCGTTTGGGATCAATCCCGGCGGCTGTCAACATTGCATCGATCTGTTCCCCTGGAAGTGATAGCCCTGCGCGCAGGGCGTTGTGCAATTGCTTGCGCTTCTGCCCAAAGCCCGCTTTCGCCACTCTGAAGAACATATCAACATCATCGACCGCATACAGTGGTTCATCGGGCAAATCGATTCGCACCACGGCCGAATCGACGTCCGGGGCGGGGTAGAATGCGCCCGCTTTGATACGCTGCACGATGCGGGGCGTGCCATAGAACTGCACACTCACCGCGAGCAGATTCATGTCATCGGGCTGCGCCACGATACGTTGAGCGACTTCCTGTTGTACTGTCAGCACAATCGTACTCGGCTTGATTGCTGCTTCGAGCAAGTGGCGGATGATGGCGGATGTGATGTAGTACGGGATGTTGGCGACGACTTTGTAGTGAGAGGCAGATTGGTAAGATAGTAGATTGGTAGATTGGTCAACTGGTGAATCGGTCAATCGGTCAACTGGTAAGTGGGTTGACGGGTCAACGGATTGACCTGTCACTGATTGACCCGTTACCAATTGACCGGTTACCAGTCGCGCTGGATCAATCTGCAGGATGTCGCCATGTACGATCGAGACGTTGGGATACTCGGCCACGACGGATTGGAGCGGCGGGAGCAGTGACTGATCGATCTCGACGGCGATGACATGATGAGCAGCTTCGGCCAGATGGCGAGTTAGACTGCCCAGTCCTGGCCCGATTTCCAACACGACATCATCGCGCGTGATGCCTGCACTGGCCACAATCTGCGCCAGAGCGTGCTCGTCGGTGAGAAAATTTTGCCCCAGGCTTTTCCTGGGGCGGAGTTGATACTGCCTGAGCAGTGCGGCGATTTCCATGTAGGGCGGTAGATTGGGAAATGGTACATTGGTAGATTAGTGAACCAACTTACCAATTTACTAATCTACCAATCTACGGGTCATCTTCGTCGATCAGGATAGGTGGGCCAATTAGGCAGTGAATACGGGATGTTGGCCGGCACGGGTGTAAGCAAATAGACATCCACCCACCACCACCAGCCCTGAAGGTTGTCGTCGTCGTAACCCAGGTCCACCCAGCGGCCGCGTACCCCGCTGCCGGTATCGGCGGCCAGACCCACGCCGTAGCCATCCACATACAATTGAGTGCCCAACCGGATGACGCTAGGATCGACGGCCACCAGGCCTTTCTTCATGGGCAGGCCGGTGGCTGTGATGCCGTACCATTTGGCCGTCCTGGGAGTGCCCGAGGTGGCCGCGCTGTATGAAGTGGCGTACGCCCGGATCTTGCGCCAGTACTCAATCGGCCCGGACGGTGTGTCCAGCGTGCGGATCACGATATTAGTGCCGTAGCGCAGCTCTTTGTTTTGCGGCGCTTGCAGCACCACAAAATCGGGGTCGGCCACGCGCTTCACTTCCTGCCCGTTTTCATAGCGGATCATCGTGCGCTTCTGGCTGACGCCGCTGCGCCCCGCTTGCTCGAAGTTGGTGTCCAACTCCAGCGTTGGATCGGGGATGGTCACCGTGTCGAACGGAATCGTCTCTTGCTCGATCAAAACCTCTTCGCGCACACGCACGATCTTGACGCTGGTGTTGGCCTCCACCGCCGATTCCAGCGGCGGCTGCGTGTAATCCTGCCCGATCAACGTCACGCCGAGATCGGCCAGCACTTCCCCGAGCGACTGGCGCAGCGTCCGCGTGTGCAGCGTGCGGCCATCGACATCGACGTGAATGAGTTTCGATTGTTCGACTTCGATCTTCAGGCCGGGCGTCAAAGCCGTGTTCAGATCGGGCGTAATCCGATCGGCCAGATGCAGCTCGACGCCCGCTTCTTCCAGCGCCTGCCCCACCGTTGAGGCCGGCGATTGAACCTGGCGCACATCGCCGTTGCCCAGGTCGAGCGTAATGGGCTGCGCGCGCCGCAGGACGATTTTGAGCGGTGACACATCGCCGGGCTGGCGCACAAAGCGATGGGTCTGATTGGCCGCCCGATCGATCGGCTGATTATTGGCCGTCGCCAGATCGTCCGGGCCTAATTTGACCTTCGCTTCGGTGAGCAAATCGACCAGCGCCGTGGACTGCGACTGAAGCCGGTAGGTGTTGCCGTCCGCGATGATGGTCACGGGCCGCGCATGCTGCACGATGATGGTCGACTGATCGGGGGCCAGTTCGGCGGTGAGATCCGGGCCGACGATGTCAGCCGGCTCGATCGAGATGCCCGCTTCCCGCAGGACGGTCTCGACGGCGCGTTGATTGGTGCGGATGGAGCGCGCCTGCCCGTCGACGACGATCGAGATCGGCGTCAGGGTGGAGGCGTAACCGAAGGCCATCACACCGATCGTGGCGGCCATGATGCCGCCCGTGACCGCGCCCCGCGATAGCCAGCGTTGTAGTAGGTTAGGTGATGAGTGTCTCATAAGGTTAATGAAAACCTTTCGGGTCTTGTGAAGCACACCGCCAACGCGATGTGAGACGAGACCCGAAAGGTTTCGGGTGCTGCGATGGCCGTGCACCTCCCCTTGTGCCAGGCCCCACGACTTACCGCCAACAGCCAGCTCGGACCAGGCTACCCGACGACACCCGACAGTATCTCCTTATTGCTGCTGCCTTCCGGCCCTGACAAGGTTCGAAGTCTGTCGCCGCGGCGGACCCAATCGTCAACGCTACTTATCTTAAGCAGGCTCAGGGAACTTGACCCTACGGGAGGGCTTCAACCCCGCTATAGCGGGTTGCGGGCGCAATCGAATGATTGCGAGGGCACCGCTAGCGCCCCATCTAGCACGACCGGGCCAGAATGGTACAGGGAGTGGGTCAAGTTGTCAAATGGCGTGGCGCGTATCGCGGATAGCCTATCGCGCATGGCACATCGCTGGCCGCCTGCCGCGCGGTAGCCGGGAAATGACAAATGGCTTATCTCTGTCCAGGGACGATAAGCCATTTGCCATTCGCGATATGCGATTCAGGCGGAGAGGGCGAGATTTGAACTCGCGGTGCCTGTCGGCACACGCGCTCTCCAGGCGCGCGCGTTAGGCCGGACTACGCTACCTCTCCAGAGCCTACAACGGGGCGATTATAAATGATCAATTCACAATGCGCAATGAGCAAAGCGGCCGCGGCTGGCGGCCGTTCGGAATTGCCGCAGCAAGGGTGTCAGGCGCTTGTTTCGCGACGCCGCAGCCAGAGTATGGCTGCCCCGGCGATTATGATCAACTCCACCACGCCCGCCGCCAACGCCAGCACCACATCACGCTCGGTGATGAGTTGCGGCAGGCCGGTGTCGAACCAGGCCGCAAAGAAGTAATAACTGGTGATGGCCTGGCGGCCCGGACTGACGACAGCCCAGAACTCATCGCCCCGGCCAAAACTGCCGACGTTGGCGATCATGCATAACACGGTGAACGTTACACCGATGAAGAGGGCGCGGCGGCGCGTCGCCTGCCCGGCCGCCAGCAAAATGCTCAAGCCCGCATTGACCAGCCCTACGCCGATCACCATCGCCAGCCACGTCGTCAGGTACCGATCGATCTGAAACGGCCCCACCAATAGCCACAAGCCCAGGCCCGTGATCACCATTGCACCAGCCGCGCCGACGCTGGCGGCTGCCCAAAACCCCAGCACTTTGCCCAGCAGATAAGTGCCCGTAGATTGCGGCAGGCTATCGAGCAGTTCACGCACGCCCAATTGTCGATCCTTCGGCACGCTATCGGCGGCGATGACGGGCAGCATCAACAGCAGGACGATGTACAGCGACATGGTGGAGTCGATCAAGACATAGCGCGTGGTCAATTGCCGCACAACCTCCGTCTCGACGCCGCCCGAGGTGACCCAGGCCCGTCGAATCTCGGCGAGGTTGTTTTCGCCGAACAGTAAGACGATGACAATCGGCACGACCGCCAGTCCCAACATCACGCCCAGCAAGGCCCGCCGCCGCCAGTGCATCAGAAACTCGTAACGAATGATACCGCTTAATTGCGCGAAGTTCATGAGGTTACTCCGTTTGATCCGTTGTCTGCCGCTGGTCTCGTGATCGCCGTTGGCCCAACAGCACGCGCTCACTATCGCCGTTGAGCGTGACCGCCGTCCACGTCAGCAGGCCCAGACCGATCAGCGCGATGAAGGCGCGATTCAGCGCATAGTCGATGTGATCCGGCTGCAAGAACACGCTGATCGGCCACAGGGCGGGCCAGCGCGCGACCAGCGACTCGCTGACGATGTTGAAGCCGAACCACAGCAGCATGATCAGCCCCACGCTGAACACAGCCTGCCGCGAGACGAGCGTCAGCCACACGCCCAGCCCCGCGAAAAATAACAGCGGCGCCAGCCACCGCGCGACGGCGATCACGGCGCTCTCGCCAACACTCGCCGCAATCAGCATGGTGCCGATCAGGGCCACGCTGCCCTGCGAAGCGAACAGCACGCTCAGGCGTTCCAGCATAATCGACGCGAAAGGACGCGGGCACGCCAGCGAGACCTCCAGCGCGGGTTCATCTTCCGGCGAAAGCAGGAACGCGGCTTGCACACCGGCGATCAACGGCAGCAGCGATTCGATCAGGTGCGCGCGCCGCAGCAACATCGATTCCTGAAGGTTGGCCGCGTACAACAACCCGATCGCGACCGCGCCGGCCAGCGACGGCAGCCAACCCACCATGCTTGCGCTGATGCGCCACGTGCGCCATTTCCTGAAACGCCACGTCGTTTGTGCCGCCCGCCCGGCTGACACACCCAACACAGCAGCCAGCAGCACCGACATGATCCAGGTTGGCGGGCGCGCAATGGCGGGGCGCAGTTCAAATTCGGTGCGGCGCACTTGAGTCAGGCAGTTGCCATCGGGCGCACGCTGCGGGTCGTTGAGGAAGGCGAACAGGATACTTTGCGTGCAGGCGCTGCTATTGCCCAGGGCATAGTGGCCCGTGTTGGGAATCACGTAAGCGTAACTCGTCTCGAAGGTCGCCGCGATCTGTCGCGCCGAGTCCATCGACACGCCGGGATCATATTCGCCGATCAACATCAGCGTCGGCACGGCGCTGTGCACCGGCCTGGCGTCGCGCGCATCGATGGCGTGTGCGGGCCAGCGGGCGCAGACGGCTTCATCGGTTGCGAGCGAGTCGCGCAGGCCCGCGTTGATCGGATAATGCGCAATCGCGGCGTCGAACTGATCGAGATCGACTTGCGCGAGACGCTGACTGCACAACACCGAAACCTTCACACCCAGGCTCAGGCCGCCAAACCCCGATTGATACGCAGCCTCGATCTGGCGCTCAATTGCGCGCTGCCACGCCGCGTATTCGCCATCGCGCAGATCGTAC
>JAUQXD010001141.1 GCA_030834835.1 Thermoflexales bacterium
CGCGATGTCACCGAGCGCGTGCGAGCCGAGGAGGCGCTGCGTGAGAGTGAAGCGCAACTGGCGGGCGTGATCACTTCGGCGATGGACGCGATCATCACCGTGGATAGCGGGCAGCTGATTGTGCTGTTCAACGCTGCCGCCGAGTTGATGTTTCGCTGTTCAACCGCCGAAGTGCTGGGACAACCGATCGATCGCTTCATCCCTCGGGACCATCACGCTGCGCATCGGCGGCATATCCAGCAGTTCGGAGAAACGGGCACCACCTCTCGCGCTATGGATCGGCTCATGCCGCTGAGCGCCGTACGCGCCGATGGCGAAGAATTTCCAATCGAGGCCTCGATTTCACAATGCGTCGTCGGCGGACGAAAACTCTTCACCGTTGTGGTGCGCGATATCACCGCACGCAAGCAATCCGAAGCGGCGATCCACCAGCTCAACGCCGAACTGGAAGACCGCGTCGCGCAACGCACGGACCAACTGGCTGCGGCCAATCAAGAACTGGAAGCCTTTGCCTACTCCGTTTCGCACGACCTGCGCGCGCCGCTGCGCGCTATTGACGGCTTCTCGCGCATCCTGCTGGAAGACTATGCGGACAGGCTCGACGCCGAGGGCCAGCGGCTGTTCGGCATTGTGCGCAGCAGCGCGCAAAGAATGGATCAGCTGATCACCGATCTGCTGGCGCTGTCGCGAGTGACGCGCAGCCAGCTGCTGGCCACCCGACTCGACATGACCGCGCTGGTTCACGCCGTCTACGCTGAGATCACTATACCTGACGTGCAGGCGCAGTTTACCCTGACCATTGCCGCTTTGCCGGAAGCGGACGGCGATGCCACGCTGTTGCGCCAGGTATGGAGCAACTTGCTCGCCAACGCGATTAAATATACACTACCGCAACCGGTGCGCCGCATTGAAGTGGGCGGCTACCGGCAGGGCGGTGAGTACATCTACTTCGTCAAAGATACCGGGGTTGGCTTCAATCCAGCCTATGCTCACAAATTGTTTGGCGTTTTTCAGCGGCTCCACAAAACCGAGCAATTCGAAGGGACCGGCGTGGGGCTGGCGATCGTCCAGCGCATCATTCAGCGCCACGGCGGGCGAGTCTGGGGAGAAGGCGAAATCGATCGGGGGGCCACGTTTTACTTTTCATTACCCGGCACAGAGGTGAATGATGAGCGAGCATACTGAAGTCGAAATCCTGCTGGTGGAAGACAGCGCGTCCGATGCTGAGCTAGCCTTGCGGGCGCTCAAAAAACACCATCTGGCCAACAACATCGTCGTCGTTACCGACGGCGAAGAAGCGCTGGACTTCATCTTCGCGCGGGGGGCGTTCAGCAACCGATCGGTTGAGAATCACCCGAAGGTGATCCTGCTCGATCTCAAACTACCCAAAGTCGACGGGCTGGACGTGCTGCGCGCCATCAAAAGCGATCCGCGCACGCAGATCATTCCCGTCGTCGTGTTGACTTCGTCAAAACAGGAAAGCGACATCGTCGAGAGCTACCGGTTGGGCGTGAATAGCTATATCGTGAAGCCGGTCGATTTCGACAAGTTCGTGGTGGCCGTGAGAGATCTGGGCATGTACTGGCTATTGCTCAATCAGCCGCCGAAGGTCTAATCGGTACGGCACATCCCTGATGGGTCGCAGCCAGCCCCATCGACTCAACCCGCCGCATCATCAGGAACAGCTCTATGAGTGACGAACAGCCAATCCGCATCTTGTTTGTCGAAGACGTGCCGCAAGACGCCGAACTGGCCGAGCACGCGCTAAGTAAAGAAAGCCTCGTCTTCATCTCCACCTGCGTCGAAACCAGAGAGGGCTTCCTGGCGGCGCTGACGACCTTCCAGCCCGATCTGATTGTCTCCGATTACTCTATGCCCCAATTCGACGGGCTGCAGGCCCTGCGGCTGTCGCTGGAGAATGACGCCGCGCGGCCCTTTATCGTGCTGACCGGCTCACTGAATGAAGAGACGGCCGTGGCGTGCATCAAAGCAGGCGCCACCGATTACGTTCTAAAAGATCGCCTGGCGCGGCTGCCATTTGCGGTGAAAGAAGCGCTGGAACAGAGGCAAACACGCCAGGCCAGAGAAGCAGCCGAGCAGGCACTGCGCGAGAGCCGGGAGAAGTACCGCAGACTATTCGCGGAGATGATGACGGGCGCGGCGCTGCACGAGATGGTATGCGACGCCGACGGGCGGGTCGTCGATTACATTACATTGGAAGTCAACCATGCCTTCGAGTCCATGCTGAACGTCACCAGCGAGCAGATCGTTGGCGTGAAAGCCAGCGCTGTTCTGCCGCCCGCTGAACTGGCCCACTGGCTGGAGATTTTCGGTCTTGTTGCGTTGACTGGAAAATCTGCTCGCTACGAGATGTACTCGCCCCTCAACCGCAAGTATTTTGAAGGCAGCGCCTACTGCCCGGCGCCCGGCCAATTCGCCGTCACCTTCGCCGATGTCACCGAGCGCAAACGAGCCGAAGACGCCCTCCGCCAGCGCGTGACCGAGCTGGAACTGCTGTACGAAAACGGCGTGGCACTGCGCCAGTTGCTAAGCCCCAGGGAGATCGGGCAGAAGATCATTGACCTGCTGGCCCAAAAACTGGCCTGGCACCACACGACTGTCCGTCTCTACCATCCGCACGGCGAAACGTTGGAACTGCTGGCTTTCGATCAGACTGGTCTGGAGGATGAGGCCGAACGCCGCGCCGTTGAAGAACGCTTTAAGACCCTCATCGCGCGACCGGGGCAGGGCTTAAGCGGTTGGGCGGTCCAGCACGGCCAGATCATCCGCAGCGGAGACCTTGCCCATGATCCGCGCTATGTGGAGACCGGGCCTGATTTGCAGTCCGGCCTCTATGTGCCGATGAAAGTCGGTGAGCGCGTGATCGGCGTCATCAGCGTTGAGGACCAGCGGCCCGCGGCCTTCAGTGAAGCCGATGAGCGGTTGACCGCCACGCTGGCCGCCCAGGCCGCCAGCGCGCTGGAGAATGCCCGGCTGTTTGACGAAATCCGCCAGCGTCTGACCGAGATGGAAGCCCTGCATACGATCTCCGCAGCCCTGCGCGCCGCACCGTCCCACGCCGAGATGCTGCCGGTGATCGTCCACCTGTCGTTCAACGTGCTGAAAGCTGCGGGGGCGGCCCTGGTGATGCGAGAGTCGGCGACCGGCGAGGCGATCGTCGTTTTTGGGCAGGGCGTCTGGGACGACCGGACCGGCACGCGCTTGCCGCCAGAGGGCGGGATCGGTGGCTATGTTTTCGCCAGCGGTCGGACCTACTTAAGCCACGATGTCGAGCACGATTCGCGGCTGGCGGTCGCCGATCGGTGGGCCGATTTGCCGGGCATCGCTGCGGCGCCCCTCATCACGCAAGAGCAGATCGTGGGTGCTTTGATCGTAGGCCGGGCCACTGACTTTAGCGGCGAAGAGGGACGCCTGTTGGCGGCCATCGCCGACATCGCCGCCAATGCTTTGCAGCGCGCAGAGGTGTTGAAGACCTTGGAGCAGCGGGTGGCCGATCGGACGCGCGAACTGGCCGCCGCCAACGAGCGCCTGCAAGAACTCGATCGGCTCAAAAGCAAATTCGTGTCCGATGTCTCGCACGAGTTGCGCACGCCCGTCACCAGCCTGTCGCTGTATGTCGATCTGCTGGAACACGGCAAGCCCGAGAAGCACAGCTACTACGTCGCCCAGCTCAGACAACAGACGGATCGCCTGCGAACGATGATTAATGAGATTCTCGATCTGGCGCGCCTGGAACGCGATCAACACGAGGTCAGTCTGACGCCGATCGATCTCAATTCGATTGTCGAGCATGTCGTTGCCACTCAACAGGCCGCCTCGACGGCGGCCGGCCTGCAACTGACCTGTGAGGTCGCGGAGCAGATGCCGCTCGTGCTGGCGCAGCCCGAGCAGCTTAGCCGGGCGGTGACGAATGTAGTGGCAAATGCCGTCAAATACACGCGATCGGGCACCGTGCAGGTCAAGACCGAAATTACGGACGGACGGGTGGGCATCAGTGTGACGGACACCGGTATCGGCATTGCGCCGGAGGATGTGCCGCATCTGTTTGAGCGGTTTTATCGCGGCAAACAGGTGGCGCAATCCGCCATTCCGGGGACGGGCCTGGGCCTGGCGATCGTGAAGGAGATCGTCGAGGCGCACGGCGGCACGGTGGAGGTGGAGAGCCAGCTGGATGTGGGCAGCACCTTCCGGTTGTGGCTGCCCACGATGTAAGTTGAGTTGCGGGGCAAAAATTTAGAAATCGCGCGGCGCGGCTTGTATAATCCGCGCCGCG
>JAUQXD010001142.1 GCA_030834835.1 Thermoflexales bacterium
TCATCAACCGGAACGATCGCCTATCAGGGCCGTCTGGCCGACTCGGCTGGCGCACCGCTCACCGGGACTTACTCGATGATCTTCCGCATCTACAACGTCGCCTCTGGCGGCACCCAATTGTGGACAGAGCAATGGACGGGTTCCAACAGTGTGCAGGTGAGCGACGGCCTGTTCAACGTGATGCTCGGCAGTATGACCCCAATCTCTCAAACGATGATCACAAGCAACAACAATCTATGGCTCGGTATCACTGTGGGAACAGACAATGAAATGTTGCCCCGTGTGCAACTGGGCAGCGTGCCCTTTGCGATTCAGGCCCTGAGTGTGCCAGATGGTAGCATCACACAGGTCAAGCTTGCTCCCGATGTGAATCTCTTGCCTCCAGCCGCAAGCATCACCACGACGATGATCGCTGATGGGGCAGTCTCATCAAGTAAGCTTAGCCTGCAGAGTGGAAGCATATGTCTTCTTGGGCCGGACACTATGGTGACACTCGCTGCCGGCTGGGCACGAACAATCATTCCTAATTCGACATTAACAGTGACCTTGAGCCAGCCGGGTAAAGTTCTGATCTGGTCATCTGGCTACGCGCGGTTTAGTACGTCGGGCGCTTACTTCGGGACATCACTTTATCTTGACGGCGCAGAACTGGCACAATCGCCAATCGAGATTCCGAATACCGGATGGCACCCCTTTACCTCAATCCGCCACTCCACAGTGTCGGCCGGAACGCACACACTTGATCTTCGTTCGTTTAGCCAATCGGGAGGAACAGGAACTTATGCCGGCTATGGGAATTCCTGTATGGAGTATATAGTTCTGCCATAGTTCGGGGAATTTCGTTGAATAGCCGCACACGCGGATGCCTGTTGAAAGATGGTCTCAATGCTGAGACATTAGGGCGCAATGTGTCAACGAAGGTGAACAGCGATTCCTGTTCGTTAGGTAGCCGCCCGGCCGCGTGGGATAGCCTAATTTCAGCAAATCGCGCACAACACATTCCATCTAATAGCTGACCGATGCCCAAAAGCTATTTGGACATCTATGAGGATATACAACATGAAACGCATCCGATTACCTCGAATAATGACTGTGGTCATCAATCTCTTCCTGATAACGGGGTTGGTGGTACTAGGGACAGTAACGACTGTCTGGGGGAAGGCCGCTAATCCAAAGTTTGCCGCGACACCCATCCCGAACGACCAGGAGCAGATTACGATTGCAATTCTGAAGGCGTTGAGCTCAAGTCGGTGGAGTCTAAGCTCTTCTGAGACATATAATGTCTCAGGTATAGATGTTCAAGATAAGTGGGCGTTTGTGGCAATCACGCGGCTTGATGCTTCAACGGGTAGAATCGTTCCGGCAGAGCCAATATATGCGCTGGGACATAAAGAGGCAAGTGGCGAGTGGGTGACAGCACTTCCCGATAGCAGTCTCTGGGACAGCTGGCTGGGACAAGCTCCAGATGAAGTTTTGCCACTCGGCTTCAAAGATCTTTTCGGGCGACGATCTATGTCCCCCTCGTTAGTGGCTGCCACTGGATACAACTTGCCGTGGCTGAATGGTCAAAAAGGTACGGTAACAACCTCACCACAAACCGCAGGACACATCGACCAAATTGACTTCGACTTATGGAAAAATAATAGCGTTGGCAATCAAGGTGACATCGCGGCAAGTAAAGCCGGTACAGTTAAGTTTGCCAAAGATAGTAGCACGGTATCGTGCGAGCTTCGATCAGGCAAATGGTACTATCAGGGAACATCTACTCTTTGTCCTTGGACCGAGGCCAACCTGATCGTTATTCAACACGCATCAAACGAATACTCGTACTATCTACATCTCGCGCCTGGCAGCATTCCGTCAGCATTGCATACAGTCGGAACGTCTGTGAGTGCAGGTCAGAAAATCGCCGAAGAGGGTAGAACCGGTTGGTCTACTGGTATTCATCTCCACTATTTTATTGGAGATAGTTACTCTGTCGGGGCGAGCGGTATGCCGTGGGACAGTTCACCTATTCAGGTGGATTTCTTAAATGGCAGCGAAACTTTGCATTACAATGACTTTACAAATCTTAGAACTCTGACAGCTCAGTACGGCGCACCTTGTTCATCCTCCAATGGCATAACGCTATGTGAGCACGCAAACGGAGGTGGGCGCCAACAGACATACACGACCTCCAACACATGGAACAGCGTCCCTTCAGATTTCGGCGCTTCTTCACTTGGCGTTGCCGCAAACTGGGCCACCGTACTCTAT
>JAUQXD010001143.1 GCA_030834835.1 Thermoflexales bacterium
GATCTTACTGGCGGATGCTGTCGAGCGCGGCGCAGTGGCCTTGACGCAGACCATCGAACGGCCCGATCGGCCCGTGGCGCTCGATAATCTCATCGTGGACTGCGCGCGCACCGACGCGATGACCACACTCGCCGAAGCCTATGCCAACGCCTGCCCCGCGCCCTTTGCCGATCTGGGCATGGCGTTAGGCGAAAGCGAACTAATCTCACTGACGCAGCGCTGGCAACTCGATGTGCCGCCCGCGCTGGAGATTCGCACGAGCGCCATCGCTACGCCCACGACTTCGCTCAGCACGTCGCTGGCGCTGCAAGCCTTCGCAGTGGGTCAATCGTCGCTGACGCTGTCGCCGCTGCAAATGGCGCTCGTCGCTGCCACCATCGGCAATCGCGGCCTGCGCCCGCCCGCGCACGTCGTCAGCGATGTGATGTCGATCGGCGACGTGTGGACGCCCTACACCAGCACCCGCGCCAGCGGTCGGTCGATCATCAAGCCCGCCACGGCCCGATCGATCTTGCAGGCGATGCGCATCGAAGACGACATTGCCGGGCACGGTGGCGCGGCTTTCAGCGGGGATAAGCAGTTGTCGTGGTTCATCGGCCTGATGCCGGCGGATCAGCCGCGTTACGCGATCGCGGTACTGATCGAGACGCCGCGAGGCAATGCGGCCACGGAGGCAGAGGCCATCGGGCGGGCGGCGTTGAGGGCGTTGGCGGGACGGTAGGGGCAGATCGGTTCGCTTCAAAGGTCGAATTGCCAACATCGTTGGCGCTCGTGCCGTTATCAATGGGACGCATGCCATTGGCAATGGCACTCACGCCATTAGCAACGGGATGCACGCCATTATCAATGGCGATTGCGCCAATGGAAATAGCACGTGTGCCATTATCAATGGTTGTTGCGCCGTTAGGAATGGCGTGTACGCCATTATCCTTGGCGCTGAAGTCTATGTGATGAGGGCGACGCCGAAGGGAAATGCGGCCACGGAAGCGGAGAACATCGGGCGAGGCGTTCGCCCGATGTTGCGGGTTGATCGAGCGGCTGGATGCGGCCTTATTTGCCTCTTGCGAGGTCTTAGCCCGGCGGCACTCCGAAGCGTGCCTCTAGAAACTCGTCGAGTCCCTCGAGACTGTATTTTTGTGCCATTTTTTCGATATTCCCCACCCAATGTATCTCGAAAGTGCCATAATCTACACCTTGTTGCTCAATTCCTTGAACACCGACAGTGAAAAACGCATACCCATTTTCATTCCAAGGCGCCCCAACATACCTGACAGGTTTTCCGTCACTTTGGTTTACAAACACTTTTCCAGACGTAGGCAGAAACTTATCAGAAATACATGCTGTGCCGTCGTCATTGAGATCCAAGTAGATCTTGCCATTTTGAATAACAAGTGGCTTCCCATTCTGGCATTCATAGTGAACAACCAAGAAACCATAGTAATCGTTAGGGATAGTGTAATGCCAATCAACATATGTTCGACTATCACAAGCAGGTAGAAAGAGCATCAATGTCAGAGCGAAAATCGCGACCCTACTCTTGCCAGGAACAGTTTTTTTTCCAGACCGTTCGAATTATCATTAACATTCACATCCTCCTTCTTTCGGAATGTCGAACCGGCCGTAGTATGTAACCGGGAAGGGGCTACTTAGGCTTTTTTCGTTGCTTGAACATGAAATGCCTTTGCGGGGTGCGCCCAACGCTCTCGATGTCAGCCGCCTGCCACCGCCAGACCTGTCAGGTGGCGCATCGAAACGCAGATAGATAAGTACGCTTGTGCCACCTGACAGGTCTAACGCACCGGCCTAAATCTCCACATACTCCGTGCGCGTCACGCCCCGCGGATCGACCTTCAGCAGCGCCAGCAGTTCCGAAATCAACGCGGCCTTCTTATCGGCATCGCGCGGCGACCAGGTGCGGCTCTTGATCTCCATATACCAACCCGGCAGATTCGGCGTCGTCACCTGATCGACGTTGATGGCAAACTCGGTCTCTTTATAGAGGATGTGATAGCGCCGTCGCTCTTTGTTGACTTCGCGTTCGTTCACCGGGCGGAAGTATTCGCGATAGAAACGCAGCGACCGATCGGCCCGCGCCGTAAACCGCGACCGCGACAGCAGCACCGACTGCTCAAATTCGCGCTCTTTGGCCGGCTCGGTAAACGTCAGCGAATAGCGCGACTCGGTGACCGCCCCGGCCTTGTTCAGCAACTCGTCTTCGCGATAGCGAATGCGCCCCTGTGTGGGATCGGCGAACAGGAAGTACGTATCGTACTGCCGCCGCACCGATGAGCGCTCGACGCGAATCGGCGCCTGTTGCAGCACCCGATCGACCTGCGCGGCGTCCTCGACCGCCACCTTGACCTGCACCTCGTACGATTCTTCCTGCGCGATGCCGCCGATGGCGATGAGTTTATCCAGCAAGTTACCTTCGCGCGTCATCAAGAACCGATCGATCTGCACGGCAATCGCCTGTGCCTGCTCCATCACCGTCGGAATGTCCACCGTCAGCACGTCCCAATCACGCATGACGGCTTGGCCGTTGCACCACACATCGCGCACGTCGCTGCTCTTGCACGCATACACCAACTGCGAATAGACCAGTTCCGGATCGCGCGCAAACCGCGGCGTATTGTGCAGGCCCGTCAAATTCACCACGACGACATCGGCGCGCTTGCCCACTTCCAGCGAACCCGTCAGGTGATCCAGATGCACCGCCCGCGCCCCGCCGATCGTCGCCAGCATCAGCGTGGTCTTGGCCGGCACCGCCAACGGATCGTGCGAGATGCCCTTGGCGATGAATGAGGCCAGCCGCATCTCTTCAAACATATCCAGATCGTTGTTGCTGGCCGTGCCATCGGTGCCCAGGCCCAGCTTCACATTCGCCGCGATCATCTCGCCGACGGGCGCGACGCCGCTGGCGAGTTTCAAGTTGCTGGACGGATTATGCACCACGCCCGCGCCCGCATGTTGCAGCGTCAAAATCTCGCCGGAATCCACGTGCACGCAGTGCGCGGCGATGAGTTGCGTTTCCAGCAGGCCGTGCCGCCGAATCCACGGCACCACCGGCATGCCGTGCTGCTTGCGGCTGTCTTCCACTTCCAGTGCAGTTTCCGACACGTGCGTATGCAGCGGCACATTGTATTCCGTGGCCAGCGTCACACAGGCCTCCAGCACTTCGGGCGGGCAGGTGTAATGCGCGTGCGGCCCCACGGCCGGCACGATCAGCGCGTGGCCCTTCCACTTCTCGATAAACTTGCGGCAGTATTCGATGGCGTCTTCATACGAATCAGCATCGGGCGTGGGGAACTTGAGCACAGTCTGAGCCAGCACGGCGCGCAAACCCGCTTGAGCCGTCGCCTCGGCGATGGCGTCCTCGAAGTAGTACATGTCTGCGAACGTCGTCACACCCGATCGGATCATCTCCGCACAGCCGAGCAGCGTGCCCACACGCACAAATTCCGGTGTCACAAATTCGCGCTCGACCGGCATCATGTAGCCCATCAGCCACACGTCCAGGCGCAGATCGTCGGCCAGGCCGCGCAGCAGCGTCATCGGTACGTGCGTGTGCGAATTGATCAGGCCGGGCATAATGGCGCAATCGTGGCAATCGACCACGGCGGCGGCCGTGTAGTCGCGCAAAATTTCAGCGGCGGGGCCGAGCGCGACAATCGAGTCGCCGTCCATCGCCACCGCCCCATCCGTAATCAGCGTGAAGGCGTCATCCATCGCAATGACGGTGCCGTGCGCCAGAATCGTTTCAACTTTGATCATTCAATAACTCCCGTGTAGTGAATTCGGCACATTATAGCACGGGCAAATGATGGTCAAACGCCGCCCGTCATTCCGAGAGACGCATCCCATTGGCAGGATGCGTGAGAACAGAAACCTGCCAGGTCAGTGTCATTCCGAAGGAGCGTTCTTTTCCGCGACTGAGGAACACACGCGGTGCAGTGTTCCCGTCTCTGACACATGGCGCTACACTGCCTGCCAGGCTAGAGATTCCTCGCTTCGCTCGGAATGACACTGACTCAATAATGACACCGACATAGTGCGGTATAATCGCGCACTATGCGCCGAAAAACCAACTCAACTTTAGACATACAGCCGCCGCAACTGACCGGCCTCGCCAGGGTCGATGATCCCACCAGCCTTACTCCGACTGATAACGGCGTCTATGCGCAGCTAAACGTGGCCGGCCTCGATTGGTCCAATCAGGCCGCACAGGCCGTTGTGTTTGAGCAAGTGCACTTAGCGAATGCGCAATTCATTCAGGCGAAACTGCCCAAAGCCCAGTTGATCGATGTGCGGTTTAACCGCTGTCAACTGGCAGGTGTGAACTTTGAGAAAGCCCATCTGAATCGCGTGGAGTTTGTCGGCTGCCAGCTCATCGGCGCAAAGTGGCCCGATGCGCAGTGGACGGATGTGCGGCTCATCGATTGCCAGGTGGAACTGTCGATCTTCTGGGCGGTCAAATTCAAGGCCGTGCGCTTCGAACGCTGCGCGCTGCGCCAGACCTCCTTCGAGAACGCGGATCTATCGGGCGCGATCTTTCGCGATTGCGACTTGAGCGAAGCCGATTTGCGCAACACGCGTCTGAAGGGCGCCGATCTGCGCGGCTCGATCATCAACGGCATGGCCGTCAACGCCAAAGACGTCGCAGGGGCCATCATCACGTCGATGCAGGCCGCCGCTCTCGTCAGCCTGCTCGGCGTCGTCGTCAAAGACCTTGATTAATGCACAATGCATAATGCGCAACGGTAGAGCGTATTTGTCATTGGTCATTGTTAATTGCTACTTGTTCATTGCCATGATTGCTTACGTTCTCTCAGGCGGTAACTTGCGCGGGGCGCTGCAAGTGGGCGCACTGCAAGCATTGTTGAAAGACCCGGCGCGGCAGCCGGACTTCGTCGTCGGCACGTCGATCGGATCGATCAACGGCGCGATGCTGGCTTACGATCCCACGCCGGGCGGCATGGAGAAACTGGCGCACATCTGGCGCAACGTCAAACGCTCGGATGTGTATCCCGGCCAACGCCTCGGTCTGGCCCGCCGCCTCGTGCGCGGCCGCGACAGCCTGTACACCGATCGGCCATTGCGCCGCATGTGCCAACTGGCGATGCCGCCGCAACTGAAGACTTTCGCGGACTTGAAGATTCCGCTCTACGTGACTGCCGCCACGCTTAACAGCACCTCGCTCTACGTGTGGGGCGCAGATCGATCGGCGAACTTGATCGACGCGATTGTCGCCAGCGTCTCCATGCCGGTGGTCTTCCCGCCGATCGTACATCGCAACCACCAGTACGTCGATGGCGGCGTCATCGCCAATCTGCCACTGCAAGTGGCCGTGGCGAAAGGCGCGACTGAAATCTACGCGCTGGATGTGGGTCTCACCACGCACAAATTGCCGCGCGCCAAAGGCATGCTGGGGATACTCAATCGCACCATTCAGGTAATGCTGCATCATCAAACACTGCGGGAATTGGAGCACGTGCTTGGTCTGCCGGGCATCACGGTGCATCACATCATGCTCAACGGTTTCAAGGATTTGCGCTGGGGCGACTTCAGCAAAACGTCGGAGATGATCGAACACGGACACAGGCAGGCGCAGTCTTATCTGCGTCACCCTGCCCCCAATCGCCTTCGCCGCGACGAGGCCGCGCCGCCTCCGCCGCCGGGCGCGGAAGAATTCATCGGAAGTTGAACCTGGTCGTTGAGTAGGCCTCTCACCCAGGAAATCTGCTGTGGAAATAGACCCACCTCAAAGTTGACCTTCGAGGTGGGTTATTGCTTTGCCTGCTGCGTTACTTCAACTGCGTTAACGCCCGGTTAGTTTGATGCACGCCTTTATCGCCTGACCAGCGGCAGCATGATGCG
>JAUQXD010001144.1 GCA_030834835.1 Thermoflexales bacterium
AGCCCTAGTACCCCAGCCACCAGCCCCCACCACGCATCGATCTTCTCCGACGGCTTTGCGCCGGGGATGCTGCTCAGTACTTTCTCAGGCAAGCCGCCCGTGAGTCTTGATTTAGGTTGCATCGTCCCTCACAAAAAAGACCTGACAGGTCTCGGCGCGACTGCGCCGCAAAGACCTGTCAGGTCTGTCGTCTACTGTGCCGCCACGATCCACTTCTGAACAAGCTTGTCCAGGGTGCCATCGGCCTTGATGTCGGCCAATGCTTTGTTGATCCTGGTCTGCAACTCGGCATTCTTGTTGCACACGGCGATGCCATAATCTTCGCCGGTGAACACATCGCCGACGGCTTTCAACTTATCGGGGCTTTTGCCGATGTAGCCCAGCGACAGCACGTTGTCGGCGATCACAGCGTCGATCTGGCCGTTCATCAGGTCTTGAAAGGCCTGATTGAATTCATCGTAAGTCTTGAGTTTGGCGCCGGCGATCTTCCCAACCTCGATCGCGCCCGTCGTGCCGATCTGCGAACCGACCGTCTTGCCCGACAGGCTCTCTCGGCCGACAATATCGCTATTGTCCTTGCGGACGATCACCAACTGCCCGGCCGCAAAGTAAGGATCGGAGAACAACATCTGCTGCTTGCGTTCGTCGGTGATGGTGATGCCGGCAATACCCGCCTCGTACTGGCACGAACCCACACCCGCCAGCATCGAGTCGAAACCGGAGTTGATGATCTCCACCTCGAAACCGGCTTTAGCGCCGATCGCCTTGATGAGATCGACGTCGAAACCGACGACCTGCTTGGTCGCTTCGTCAACCGTCTCGAACGGCGGGAAAGTCGCATCAGTCGCGACTTTGATCTTGGCCGCACCCGCCGAACCGCCACACGCCGATAACAACACACCCACCACCAACAAAGCAACTACGACAATTGAAAGGCGTTTCACTTTTCTTCTCCTGAGGATGTAGAGGTTTGAACTGCTGAGGAACTGCCGTCGGTCAATCGAGCGTTGTTGTACCTCCTTTGGAAGTCACCCCGCTCATTGCCCCGCACAATTGCGCTTGAATAGAGTAGCGGTATTGTAGCACCAAACGCAGTAATGGATGTCACGCCGGGCGGTGACAATCATCCCGTTTTCAGGGGAAATCAACCGGCGGAGATGATCGATCTCATCTCCGCCGGGAAGATGCGTCTGCCACGATCCGTTTATCCACTCGGTCGGAGGCGACTGGCTGAGCGGTGCGTTCTATCGCCCCGTCTTTCACTGCCGCGACAGTTCCGAGATCGTCTTGCCGACTTGGTGGAAATACTCGCTCGTCACACCCTTTGCCGCCGGATGCTTCGTTATCACGAACAGACTTGTATGATTACGGCCTACATATAGATCTGATTCCTGGCGGAAGTCAACGCCAGCGACTTCTTGCCAATGCTCCCTATAGCTTAGACTGTAGAAGATGACCACACTCGGTCTACGCTCACTGATCCGTTGCCTCAAATGCGCGATACGCAGCGTGAGGCACGCTTGCTTATATGTTTCTCGATCAATCAGGTACGAAAGCTGAGAGTGTTCTGCATAGAGCCAGTGGCCAGTTGATGGCGATGGCAGAGGCAATATCTCCACCAAACAGGTGTCTCCGTTGGGTCTACCAAGACATGTTCTTTGATATTCACGAACTTGCTCAGTGGTCGGAACTTGACCATTAGTGCTCAATACGATTCTGATCAACTTGTTCCAGGTAGGCTGCAGCTTGGGTGTTTCACTGAAAAGGTGCGTTATCCCGACTTCGGCGTGATATTCCGCTACGTCTTCAAGTTCGCGTTTGCCTCGCTTTGCCCACGCGTTGAGGCGTTTGGCGATCTCCGCGAACGAATTGCCGCCGCCTTCTTCCATACCGATAAACCAATATTGACCGCTGTAGTTGCCATATCCGTAAAAAGTGCGCGCGAACTCGTCTAGTAGTTGATCGTCGAAACGTTCTGTCATTGTTCTCCTCGTATTGAAGGACGCGGCGTGGTGCTGCCCAACGGCTAGTCCCAAGAATAAATGTAGATCACTCCCGCCCTATGTAAACGCCGAGCCGCTACCAATCAACCGATCGACCCATTACGCATTACTCACTACGCATTACTCACCACCATCCCCTCATCCGGCACGGCGCAGGTCCAGATTTCCACGGGCGTGCCCAGATAGCGCGTCGCCAGCGCCGCCGACAGATCGCGCACGGACTGGATGCTGCGCGCCACCACCATCGCGAAGCCGCCGCCGCCCGCGCCCGCGAGTTTGCCGCCGTTGATGTGCGGGCGCATCACTTCGAACAACTTGCCGATGAAGGGGTTGGTGCAGCCGGGGTCCATGCGTTGATTGATGACCCAGTGCTCGGCCAGCAACTCGCCAAATCGATCGACATTGCCCGCCTTCAGGGCCGCCTGCATCTCGATCGCCAACCGTGCGATTTCGGCCTGAATCCAGACCATTTCGGGATCGCGCGCCAGCCAACGGCCCATCACCGCGCGCAAGAGATTCTTCGCCAGTCGCTGCCGCCCCGTGTACACGAGGATCAAGCGGCTCGCCAACTCAACGCTCGTTTCCGCTGACAGCTGCACCGGCTCAACGTGGATATGCTGCGGCAGACCGGGCGCAGTCGTGACCAGCTTGATGCCGCCCGTCAGCCCGCCCACTTGATCTTGCCAGCCGCCGCCCGTCGTCAGCATCTGCTCCAGGCACAGCACTTCGTCAAACAATTCATCGGCAGAAGTGGTCGTGCCCGTGACTTGACTCAAACACGTCAACACCGCGCCTGCCATGATCGAACTGGTGCCCAGTCCCGAACCGCGCGGAATCGACGTGGCCGTGCTGAGTTTGAAGCCGCCACCCAGATCGCGCATCAAGTCAGCGATGGGGCGCACGGGATCGACATCGGCGGGCACGAGGCCCTTTAACACCAGCGCGGCTTTTTGCAGCGCAAACGGATCGGCGGGGTTGGCATACGTGAGCAATTCACCCACTGTTTTAGGCTCAATCGTCGTGCCGATGTCGTGGCTTTCCAGAATCAACTTCGCTTCGCTCAACGGCGTCGCCTCGGCCACGATGGGATGTTTACCGCGCAGCGTAATCGCCGCATTCAACACCGTGCCGCCCTGCTCCAGACTGTACGGCGGCGTATCCGTCCAGCCGCCGCCGAAATCGATGCGGGCCGCCGCCTGCACTTTGATCGATCGCGCGTTCATTTGTGCGCGCGTTGAAGTCTTCGCCGCGATCTGTTCCGTCACCGATGCTTCGATCAACTGCGCGAGGGCCGTAAACGCACGATCTTCCCACGCGGAATCCTCCGTCGCTTCAGCCAAGGCTTTATAACCGCGCAAGCGGGTCAGCGGTTCAACCCGATCGAGCCACTGCGCCACTAAGGCACAGCGCCGCGCCACGTTGCCCGCGACGGAACCCAGCAGCCCTTTCGATTCGGCGGCCGGTTGCTCGGCCTGAATCGCCGTGAAGAAGTGGCGAGCCGCCACATGATCTTCAATCTGGATCAGCTCATTCAAGATACGGCGCGTATCGGCACGGACAAAACTTTCCGACAACGAATAGCGTTTGGCCGCCTGCCATTGTTCGCGCCAACCGGCGGGCGCGTGCGCCGGGTCTTGCAGCGGCAGCGCCAGACGCAGACTCTCTTCGCGATCGATGGCATATGGGAACAACTTCGCCGTCCACAACGTGCGTGACGCTGACGGCACATCCGGCCAGAGCACGTTCGCGTCCGAT
>JAUQXD010000120.1 GCA_030834835.1 Thermoflexales bacterium
GCAAACGCCGAGGCCACCGTCCACAACGCCCACGCCTGATAATAAAACTTAAAGACCGTGTTCATGCGTGTGCCAAAGCCGTCGATGATGTAGGCGAACTCGACGCCGAAGGTGAGCAGCAAGCCGACGGCATACAGCAGCAGCGCGAAGTCAATGGTTATCGGGTGATCGGTAAATTGGTAATTGGTAGACTGGTCATCAGTAGACGGGTGATCGGTTGAGCGGCGTGCCCGCCAGATCAACAGAATTGCAATCAGGCTTGCGCTCAGCGCCAGCGGCACCCACGGATCGGCTAATCGAGCCGCGACGTGATCGCTCACGGACAGACCGGCGGCGGTCACGGAATCAAGCACGTCGGTGAGCAGTTTGCCGGCCTTTTCTGACAGGCGCGTCACAATCAGCGTCAGCGTCAGCATCAACAGCGACATCGCTGCGATCAGGCCGATGCCGCCCCCGATCGACGCAGCCACAAACGCTGCGGGCTTGATCTGCCGGGCGCGCAGCAGCTTCGTCACGATAAACACGCCAAACATCAACCCGATCACGATGAACGGCCCGAACATCACGAAGAACTGTCCCGCGCGCGTGCCGTTGAACAGGTTCGGCGCGATGCCTGAGGCTTGCGACGTAAACGCCCGATAAAACGGCCCATAGAACACAAAGCCGGTCGCGGCCAGGATCAAGAACTCGGCGATGCTGTCCAGCAGATTGAATCCGCCGGCGTGCCAGCGGCCCAGCGCCAACGCACTCACCAGCACAAATGCGTAGATCGGAAAGTCCCATGTGTTGAGGAAACTCAGGCCGCCGACGGCCAGCGCATACAACGGCCACAGCGGGGCGCGTCGGGCGCCGCTCCATAACGAACCGATGTCACCCTGCGCGCTGCCCGCGTACAGGTTCAACGCCAGCGCCATCATCAACAGCGCGAAGGGCAGGGCCAGCACGTGCGGATGCATGTCGCCCAGCAGGAAACTGAACTGCGGAAATTCATCGATCGTTTCCTGGAAAGTCGTGTTGGGTGCGGGCGGCAAGCCCGTCACGCGCGCCACCTGCGGGCTGACGGTGTTGGGTGGATAATCGTGAATCACTCGCGAGGCTCGCCACCACCACCAGAAGCGCGGCGGCCAGCGCGGCTGACCCGGCTCCGGCGCGACATACGGCTCATTGATATCCAGCACGTCGAGTTGGGTAAAGAACTGCGGCGACGCCACTTCAGACACACGCGCCACTTCCAGCGACGCTTCAAAGTTGCCCATCAACACCAGCATGATCGCGCCGAGCGTGCCAAACACGACCGCAGCATTCTGAGCGGAGCGGAGCAGAGTCGAAGAATGCGCGTCCTTCGACTGCACTTCGTTTCGCTCAGGACGCTTGCCGCGTGCAGCCAGCAGCACCAGATTAGCGACCACGCCAAACGCACTCGCCGCCGACAGCGCGAACCAGAACGCATTGCTCAGGCTAAAGGCGATGCCCGCCGTCACACCCGTCAACTTGTGCAGCAACGACATCATCACATAGCCAAAATAGTAATAGGCGATGGCGTAGCCCGACAGCCACGGATCGTGCGGCGGGAACTGCGCGCTGCGCCCGATCGCGTTGAAGAACGCAAACTCCATCGGCTTCTCGGTTGAGCCGAGGTCGGGATTGTTGGCACGGAACAGCGCCCAACCGATCAGGGCGACGGCGAAGACGACTTCGTAGGCGATGACCAGTGTGAGGTGCTCGCGCAGCCAGGTTAGAAGTTGGAAGTTAGACGTTAGACGTTGGTGGCGATAGATCCACACGCTGATCGCCGCGAAGCCGATCAGCACCGCGATGATGCCGCCGGTCGAGTTCTGGATCACGCCGATCGTTGCCAGCAGCCACAGCCCGTAACTGACAAACAACAGGCCGATCGGCTTGGCCAGCATGTAGCCGCGATCGGGCAGCCAGCGCAGCCAGCGCGCCGCCAGCGGCCACGCGGCAAAACCCATCGCTTGAATTGCCAACCACCATGAGAAGACAGCAAGTATGTCGGACATAGGAAAAGAAGTAATTGGTTGCATGGTAGATTGGTAAAATGGCAAGTTGGTAGATTAGGTCGTCATTTTACAGCACGTCAGGCAACCGATTGACCGATTGCCAATTGACTAATCTACCCATCTACTAAGCCCAATCTACTGAACCACTTCATACACCACCGCGCCCTCGTTCTGATAGGCCACGCGCAGCAGATGCTGCTGGGCCATAACCTCGAATTTGGCCAGACCTTCGGGTGAATAGTACGACGTTTCGATCGAGCCGACCACGATATACTTCACGCCGTATTGCGCCAGAATGCGCCGCGCTTCGGTTACATTCGGACTTTCATACAACAGGCGCACATCCTGCAACCGATAATCGATCACCTGCCCCGGCATGATCGATCGCTGCTGGCGTTGATGCCAGTCCCAGCCGATGAGGGTGGGCAGGCCGGTGTAGATCGAAACGCGCGACCCCCAGTGATATAGCGGCGAATTGCCCTCCGCGATGACGGGCGTGCCGACGACATTGCTTTGCAGCCAGCGGATCACCTCATAGTCCCACTTCAGTGGAAACGGCTCGCCTGTTTCGTTGTACGAGGCCAGCTGCATGTACGCGCTGCCGTCGAGGCCCGGCCCCATCGCTGGCACGTACCACCGATCGAGTATTTTACCGCGAGTCGCCAGCGGCACGTACAGGAACGACGCGCCCACCAGCAGCCACATAAAGCCCGTCCACAGTGACTTACCCAGACCGCGCCAGTTCTCCAGCCGCTCGGCCAGCCAGCCCAGCGCTACCGCCGCGCCGATGCCCAGCAGAATCCACACTTGCAGATAGAACTTAAATGTGGTGTTCATGCGGCTGATGTCGCCCTTCAACACCACCACTTCCACCGCAAAGGTCAGGGCGACGGCCACCGCCACGATGAACAGCCAGAAGCGTTTTGCCGCCGGCAATCGTGGTCGGAAAAACAACGCCGCAATCAACATCAAGATCGGCACGGCGACGATGACCACCTCGCGTCCGCCCCGGAACAGGAAGAACATGGCGACGATGGCGGCCACGCTGCCGATCGCCAGCATCCACCACAGATTGCGCCACACGGTATTCAACACGCCGCGCCACCAGCGCAGGCCCCACTGCCGCATCTCCCCGATCAACAACGTGACGACGGGGAACAGGAACAATAGATGGATATTCAAATACGCCCACAGCGGCGTCAACGAGCCTTGCCAGATTTCGGCGCTGGAATAGGCCGTGGCGTAATTGCGCGTGAACGGCAGGAACCCGATCACGCCGATCGCCACAAACCCGATCGCGCGCACCAGCAAGCCCGCCCACGTCGATAAGCGGTTCAGCGGCTCATTCGCCAGCGTGCCCATGATCAACGCCGCCCCGCCGATCAGCAGATATGTCGGATAATCCCACGTATTCGTCGCGCGCAGCGCACCCGCCGTGATACCCCCCAGCCCGATCGAACCGGCGGCGCTCCACAGGCCGCTCGGGCCGCGCGCCAGCCAGCTGATCGCGATGACGAGCATCAACAGCGTCAGCGGCAACGCGATCATGTGCGCGTGCAGATCGGCGTACAGGAACGTGAAGTAGGGAAACTCGCTGATCGGGCCGGCTTCCGTCGGGGGCGCGGGAATCTCACGCGTCGGCGTGAAGTACCACCACTCCGGCCGATAGTTCAGCGTCTTGCCCTCGAACAACATCTTGCCCAGGCCCGCCGTCGTCTTCACGATCAACTCGACGCCGGGGACGGTGCTCTTGAACGGCATATCCGGCACGATCTGCTTGCCGATCTCCGTCGTGAGTTGCTGCGTTTCGCCCAGGTTGCCCATAAACGTGACGAAGACGGCCGCGATCAACCCAATCACGATCGGATTGCGCAAGTTAAAGCGCCGCTCACGATTGATCGATTCGGCCTGCACTCCGCGCCCTGTGCCGCGGCCTGCGCCTGACACCAGATTATACGCCGCCGTAAACGCCCCCAGCGCCGTCATCGCAAACAATGTTGGCACGGCAAAGTTGTAGGCAATCGCGGGCACGATGCCCAACACCTTGATGAGCGTCGCTACCAGCACAAAGCCAAAGTAGTAGTACGTAATCTGTCCGCCCGCGAACCACGGATCGTACGGCGGGAAGGTGTTGCCTCTGATCACCGCGTTGAGGTAGGCAAAATCCATCGGCTTTTCGCCGCCCATCACAGGATGCCACAGATCGGGATTGCCGAAGCGCACGAACAAGAACCACACGAACGCGATGGCAAACAACGCTTCTTCGATCACGATCGTGCGGCGGCGCAGTTGCCAGAACTCGCGCAACGCACTGCGCTGGCGGAACGCTGCCAGCAGCCCGATCGCGACAAGCGCGATCACGATCGCGGCAATCCAGCCGCGTGAGAATGTAATGACGTGCAGACTCGACGCGAACCAGACCGTGAACGCGACGATCAACAATCCGGCGATGCGGGCGACGCCATAGCCGCGATCACGTAAGCCGGGCAGCATCGCAAACAACAGCGGGAAGGCCGCCAGCCCCAGCAGCGCCACGAGCAGATACCACGCCACCGAGCCGATCAACGGATTTTGATTCAGCAGGCTGTTTACATCAAACAGGTCCGACCACGTGCCCGATTGCTGCTGAGTCTGCCACACGTCGGTCTTCAGCATCAGGCCGTTGGGCGCTTCGGTCTCGCTCTTCGGCGACAGGTTCTGCAGTACGTCGCGCAGTGGCACGCGGCCCAGCTTCGCCTGCAGATCGTCAATCGAAAACTCCGGCGTCTTCTCGAAGATCAGCACGCGCGGATGATCGTACACGCTGAAGGCTTCTTCGGCGGGCGGGA
>JAUQXD010001145.1 GCA_030834835.1 Thermoflexales bacterium
CGCCAAGTTCGGCAGCCGCGTCACGATCGTCCATCGCCGCGATCAATTGCGCGCAGGACCGGCCCTGATCGAGCGGGTGAGCAAGAACGAGAAAATGGGTTTCCTGTACAACACGATCGTGACCGGCGTCCATGGCAATGGCTCAGTGAAGACGGTGACGCTGCAAGACACTGTCACGGGCGCTCAGCGTGAAGCCAACGCGGATGGTCTGTTCATTTACATTGGCCACATTCCGAATACGTCATTGTATGCAGGCCAACTGGCGATGGATCACGAAGGCTATCTCATCGTCGATTCGTATCTGCACACCAACGTCCCCGGCGTCTTTGCCGCGGGCGAAGTGCATGACAATCACTTCCGGCAGGCCATTGTCTCCGCCGGGTTTGGCTGTATGGCGGCGATGGAAGCCGAAAAATACATTTCGAGCCTCGAATAATCTTCAGCCCCGAAGGATTTCACAAATTCTTCGGGGCGACTTTTGATCATGCCCTATCTCGATCTAAACAATTCACGCATTTACTACGCGCTGCATCGCAACCGATTGATCGGTGGTATCCCGGTCATTCTCATTCATGGCGCAGGCGAGAATCATCTGGTGTGGCCGGCGGGTCTGCGGCGTCTGCCAGAAACCACTGTGTACGCGCTCGATCTGCCCGGTCATGGCAAATCGGGTGGCGACGGTTGCACTTCGATCAAGGATTACGTGGCGTGGTTGGCGCAATTCCTGGATTGCATCAATGCGCCGCGCGCGATCTTGATCGGCCACTCGATGGGCGGCGCGATTGCGCAACTGTTTGCCTTAACGCATCCCAATCGAACGACGGGTCTGGCGTTGATCGCTACCGGCGCAAAACTGCGTGTCGCGCCGCAGCTATTGGATTGGGCGTTAAGTGATTTGCCCGCTGCGGCGGAGATGGTCAGCCGCATGGAGTGGGGACCGAATGTGCCGGAGCAGATCGTGCGCCTGGGGAAGCAGCAAGTTCTGGCGAATCGACCGGAAGTGCTGCACGGCGACTATCTGGCCTGCGATTCATTTGACGTTCGCGAACGATTACGCGACATGAAGGCGCCGACACTGATCGTGGCGGGCACGGTCGATCAACTCACGCCGATCAAATATGCGACGTTCATGGCGGAACAGCTGCGTGACGCCCGATTGGTGTCGGTGCCCGACGCCGGCCATATGGTGATGATCGAAGCGGAGACCATCGTGACGTACGCGGTGGAGCAGTTTGTGCGAGAGGTTAATCCGTGACGAGTGATTTCCGACTGTCATGCCCGAACGTTTTTGTCGGGCATCCACATTGACTGCTGGTAATTCATGTTGATCAGGATGCTGGATTCCCGCCTGAAGCGCGCGGGAATGACGTGGGGTGTACGAATCAGATGCGCGCGATTGAAGCCAAAATCGCGCGCATTTTTTGTGCGGCGTGTGCCCGGTGACTGATCTGATTCTTGAAGTCTTCCGGCAGTTCCGCCATCGTGGCTGAATGCTCTGGCATGTAGAAGACCGGATCGAAGCCAAAGCCATGCGTGCCGCGTGCTTCGTGCGCGATGACGCCGTCGCAGCTGCCCGCGGTGGTCGTGATCGATCCATCGGGTGCAGCCAGAACGATCGCGCATTGAAATTGCGCCGCGCGTTGATCGTCCGGCACATCGATCATTTCGTTCAGCAGCTTTTGGATGCGCGCGGGACTATCGGGCGCGTACCGGGCCGAATGAACGCCGGGTCGCCCTTTCAACGCGGCAACCTCCAGACCCGAATCATCGGCCAACGTCAATAAGCCACTTAGCTGCGCGTAAGTGCGCGCTTTCAACTCCGCGTTGGCCGCGTATGTGTCGCCCGTCTCGTCTACATCCACATCAATTCCAACGTCTTTCAAACCGACTAAATCCAGATCAAGTCCGGTGAACAGGGATTGATACTCGCGGACTTTGCCCGGGTTGGTAGTTGCGATCAATAGGCGCATGATTTTGACCTTTCGTGTCGGTTAGTGGCCCGATCGGGCGTCGAGATGACTATAGCGCATCTGTTCCGAAATCGCAAATTTTGGCGGAATTTTGCCCGATCAGTTGTGAATTATGTCTCTAGTTTATCCGAAAACGTGTACTTGACGGCAAGGAAACATTCTGATAATATATTGCCATATTTATTGACAAATCGTTCTGTAACCTCGTGCCTGATGTTGTTATCAGGTTGGGCCACCAGGCAAAAGCGGCATCGCTTTTACGACCGTGCTCAAATACCACGTAGCCTCACTCTTGCGACCCGAAATCGGGGCCGCCATGGATCTGGCAGTTGACGAGAGTCATCAGGTCCTTGGCGATCTTAACGTCGGGTTCGTGCGCGGCACACTTCGCCTCACGCGCGCCAATCGTCGAGTTCTCGTCAATGGTCAGTTGCAAGTCGCGGTCGACGCCGAGTGCGTGCGCTGTCTGACCACGTTTCAGTTGAAACTGGATCTGCACATCGAAGAATTGTTTGCGCTGTCGCCCTCGGCTGATCCCGTGTATTTCATCGACGAGGGCGGCTGGCTGAATTTGTTGCAGCCGCTGCGCGAGCAGATCCTGTTGGCGGTGCCCATTCACCTGGTGTGCCGGCCCGACTGCAAAGGCCTGTGCAGCCAGTGCGGCCAGAATCTCAATGACGGGCCGTGCGGCTGCGATGCGGACAAGATCGATCCCCGACTGGCGGCCCTGAAAACTTTGTTGCAGTAACAGAGGAGGCGGCGATGGCTCAGGCAGTAGACAGGCTACTCGATCGAGTGGTGACGGAACTGACGGAGAAGGCCGAGACGCAGGGCTACCTGATTACGGACGATATTCTGGAGATGCTGCCTGAATCAGATGAGCTGGCGGACCGCCTGCAGGAAGTGGTGGTGCAGCTGCAAGACGCCGGCATCGATGTGTACGAAGCCAGGACCTCGCCGGACGATCAGGTGATGTTCGATGACGTTGACGCCGAGGTGGAATTCGACGAAGACGAAGAGGGCTTTGATCTGGACGACGGCGAAGAGCTGGACATGGCGGCGGTCGTCAGCGACGACACGGTGGGTCTGTATTTGAAAGAAATGACGCGCGTGCCGCTGTTGACGCAAAAAGAAGAGAAGCAAATTGCCCTGCAGATCGTGCGCGGCCGGGCGGCGACGCGGCAGTTGCAGCAGACCGTGCGCAGTACCACGCGGGTGGCTAAGCTGCAGTCGCAAATCGACGAGGGCCTGCTGGCGCGCGAGCATTTGATCAAAGCCAATACCCGGCTGGTGGTCAGCATTGCCAAGCGCTACATGGGCCAGGGCGTGCCGTTCCTCGATCTGATCCAGGAAGGCAATCTGGGTTTGATGAAGGCCGTGGAAAAGTACGATTACAAGCGCGGCTTCCGCTTCAGCACCTATGCCACGTGGTGGATTCGCCAGACTATCACGCGCGCGATTGCCGATCAGGCCCGCACCATCCGGCTGCCGGTCTACATGAGCGATCGGCTGCGGCGGCTGTATCAGGTAGCGCGGCAGATCGAGCAGACCAACGGGCGGCAGGCCTCGGCGGAAGAGATTGCCGACGAGCTGGACATGGAGCCGCGCAAGGTGCAGTGG
>JAUQXD010000121.1 GCA_030834835.1 Thermoflexales bacterium
GCCTGATGAACAGCGGCGCAGTTGCCTTCATTCCGCTGGACGTGGTGCAAGAGCTGTTCTCGCGCGGCGGCGAACTCGATCAGATCGATGTGGTGACCAAGAACGAGGTCGGCCATTCGACGCAGAATCTGGCCGCGTTGAAGCGCGCGCTGCAAGACAAGTTGGGCAACAAATATCTGGTGAACTATCCCGCGCAGCGCGGACAAGTGGTCACGCAGCAACTCGCCACGTATCAACAGGGCTTATCGTTCTTCAGCATGATCGCGTTGTTCGTGGGCGGCTTCCTTATTTACAACGCCTTCACCATGACCATCGTCGAGCGCACCCAGGAGATCGGTTTGCTGCGCGCATTAGGCGTATCACGTCAGCAAGTGTTACGCCTCGTGATGATCGAAGCGGGGCTGCTGGGCGTTGTCGGATCGATATTGGGCGTGTTCTTCGGGCTGATCCTCGCGCAAGGGTTGATCGCCATCATGGGCACGATCACGGCGACGGAGATTGTGCTCGTCGAGATTCCGCCCGACGGGCTGGCGCAAGCCTTATTTGTTGGGTTGATTGTCACGTTAACCTCGGCGCTGCTGCCCGCGCTGCGAGCGACGAAGATCAGTCCGCTGTCCGCGCTGCGCATCAAGGGCCGCGACGATCCGGCGGGCGCACCGAGAAAACTAGGCTTTATCGCGGGCGTCGAGGCCGTCGTCGTCGGGATGTTGTTCGTGTACACGATTCCACTTCGGCAGAGCGTGGTGTTTCAGGTGGGCAGCGTGGCCGTGTTCGTGATGCTGCTCGGCGCGACGCTGACCGTGCCCGCCGCCATCGACGTGCTGGAAAAATTCGTGCGACCGTTCATTGTGCGGGTCTTCGGGCGTGAAGGCGCGATCGGGGCGGGGAACATTCAACGCTCGCGTGGTCGGACTTCGCTAACCGTCGCCGCGTTGATGGTCGGCATCAGCATGGTGATCAGCATCGGCGCGATGAGCCGCTCGTTTCAGAACGACATCGACGGCTGGGTGAATACGTCGGTGGGCGGCGATCTGATCGTGCGATCACCGCTGGAAATGCCGATCGATTTTGCCACGCGGTTGGCAGCGCTGCCAGGGGTTGCCGCCGTGACGCCCGCGCGTTACTTCGGCACGAAGCGGGCCAGCAATGGCGCGGATGATTTGTCGCTGGTGTATCAGGCGATCGATCCTGATACATATTGGACGGTGGCTTCGTTTCAGTTCGCGGAGAATCAAGACGAAGTGGAGGCGATGAAGCGCGACTTCGCCAACGGCGGCTTGTTCGTCTCGACGACGGTGGCCGACAAATACAACCTCAAGCGCGGCGATACGCTGGAATTGGAAACGCGGCGCGGTGTGCAGCCGTTCCGGGTGGCGGGCCTCGTCAGCGATTTCACCGGACAAGGCTTTGTTGTTAATGGCACGATCGAAGTCATGAGACGCTACTTCGGCCTGAACGATGTCGATCGATTTACGCTGAAGTTGTCGCCGGGGACGGACGTGGCCGCGACGAAGCAATTGATCGAAGATCGCTTTGGCGCGAGCCGCCATCTGCAAGTGGAAACGACCGATTCGTTTCGCAACCGCATTCGCGAGTTGACCAATCGGGCCTTTAGTTTGCTGGATGTGCTGGCGTCGATCGGCGTGGTGGTGGCCGCGCTGGGCGTGATCAACACGATGATGATGAACGTGCTGGAACGCCGCAGAGAAATCGGTGCGCTGCGCTCGATCGGCATGACGCGCGCACAGGTCATCCGCATGATCCTGGCCGAGGCGGGGGCGATGGGCGCGATCGGCGCGGCGTTTGGCATTTCGTTCGGCGTGCTGCTGTCGCGCGTGTTTGTCGAGGGCATGAAGGTGACGACGGGCTATCGGCTGGAATTCTCGCTGCCGCCGCAATCGATCGCGCTGGCGTTGTTCATCGCCTTCGCCGTGTCGCAACTCGCCGCGCTGTATCCGGCGTGGAAGGGTTCAAGAGTCAACATTGTGGAAGCGATTAAACACGAGTAATACGTAATGCGTACTACGTGGTGCGTGGTCCGTGAAAAACCATTACGCAGTACGGATTACGCAGTACAGTTCGGGGGACTTATGAAGGGCAAACAAATTTTGATTATGGCGTTCGGCGTCATCGTGTTGAGCGGGCTGGGTTTTGCGGGCTATCAACAATTCTTAGCGCCGACGGCGGCGACGCCGACACCCGCGCCGCAAACACAGGCGATCGATGAAGTGATCTCGGCGCAGGGGTTCGTCGTGCCGGCGCGCGCGGTGGACCTCGCGTTTCGATCGGGCGGGCGCGTGACCGAGGTGCTGATCAGCGAAGGCGATCAGGTGAAGCACGGGCAAGCACTCATTCGATTGCAGGACGATCAATTACAGGCGGGCGTAGCTCAGGCGCAAGCGGCGTTGGCATTAGCCCAGGCGAATCTGGCGCAGGTACAAGACGGCGCACGACCGGAAGAGATCGCGGCGGCGGAAGCGAGTTTGCGCACGGCGCAGGCACAGATTGGCGCGGCCAGCGCGGAACGCGATCGGTTGACGGGCGGCGCGACCGATGCGGCCATCACGGCGGCGCAAGCGCGATTGGCCGCGGCGCTGGTCGATCAAAAAGTGGCGCAAGACAATTACGATAAAGTAACGCGGTGTTTCAGCGTGCCGGACAGCAACGACGAAGTGTGCCCCGGTCTGGGCACGCCGGAAGAGCAGGCGCGCGCGGCGTTGAAGGCGGCGAACGATGCGGTCGCGGCGGCGCAGAGCGCCTTGAACGAAGCGACGAAGGGTGCAGGTAAACAGGTGCAGGCCGCACAATCGAATGTGGCGGCGGCGGCGGCGCAGCGCGATCTGGCCCAGGCGCGGCTCGATCAGGTTAAGGCGGGCGCGACTCAGGCGCAGATCGATGTGGCGAAGGCGGGCGTGGCACAAGCGCAGGCGGCTGTCGATGCGGCCAAGGCGGCCCTGAGCGAAGCGACGTTGATCGCGCCGTTTGACGGCTCGATCGCGCAGATCAGCGTGGAGGCGGGCCAGGTCGTCGGGCCGGGATCACCGCTCGTGAGTCTGGCCGACCTCGGCGCGTGGGAAGTGGAGACCGATGACCTAAGCGAAGTCGATGTCGTGAATGTGAAGATCGATCAACCGGTCACGCTCACGTTTGATGCGCTGCCCGAGGTCAAACTCAACGGCACGGTGATCGCCATCACGCCGAAGGCACAGACCAAGCGCGGCGATGTGACGTATACGGTGAAGGTGCGCGTGAATGAGGCGGATGCTCGGTTGAAGTGGGGGATGACGGCGCAGGTGGAAATTAAGACGAAGTAGGCAAGGAAACAAGTAGACAAGGTGAAGCCCCGTCGGTTGGAGAAGTCGGCGGGGCTTCACCTTGTCTACGCCGTGTTTTAGCGAATTGAAATGACGAACGGGCCGATCAGATTGAACAGGCTATGCGCGATGATGGTACTCTCGATGCCATTGCGGCGATACAGCCAGCCCAGGATCAGACCGACGGGAAAAATCTGCACAAACTTGACCCAGTTCGGATCGAGGGTGCCTGCATGACCCAGCGTCCAGATGATCGACGTCAACACGATGGCGATCCAGTAGCCGTTGCGACGCTGGCTGAGTTTGGCGGCCAGATAATTCTGAATACCCAGCCGGAAGATCAATTCTTCGGTGAAGGCAAATTCCAGGAACATGACGATCATCAGCGGCGTGACGGTGCGCGAACCGCCGCTCACCAGATCGCGCAGGGCGATTCCAATGCCAGGCCCGGTCAGGGCGAATAAGATGAGAGTGTACACCACCGCGCCCAGACTAACGCCAATGGTCGTCAACCAGTAGCGCTGCCGATCCAGAATGGGGACAGGCGTCTCGAGCGGCGGCATGAAGGACACGGCTGGCAGGGTTAAGGCGGCCGCGCCGAGCGCGCCAGCCTCACCGGAGACTGCGCCCAGGCCGCTGGCTGATTCAAGCGACGGCTCGGCCAGCGGGCTAATCGCCGTCTCGACCGGGGTTGTCGCCTCGATCGGCGCTACCGGTTCGATCGGCACTGGCAGACCCAGCCGGGGGGCGACGAGCGGGAAACTCCGCAAGCCCAGTTTATTGCTGAAGAAAATACCGTTATTGACGAAGGCCCACATCCGCAGCATCAACCAGCCGACGGCCAGGATGACGGGCACTGCGCTCATGAAGAAGCCGAGGGAATTGGCGCTCAAGGCCAGCGTAAGGAGTTCAAAACCGACGACGATCAACATTGCCCTGAACCCAAGGCGCTTGTAAGCGGCGATCGTCGCACGATTGCGATACCAGTTGATCAAGAAACCGAGGCTGAAAACCAGCAGCGCGGCAGTAAAGATCAGGGAGGCCCCAACGGCGATAGGATCTTGTTCGATGAAATTCATGTGATGGCTCCGGTAGGCGGTGGATGTGACGGCAAAATCGAGTCCGTGATTGCGCCCGATTCAATTCGGCTTCAAGTAAGACTCCCCGGCAGGGTTCCTCTCGGTCATTAAGCAGGCGTAGTGTACGGCTAAGTAAGGCAGGCGTCAATACGTAAAACTACTTATTTTGAGGACAAAATGTCATGTTGGGGGCTTAAAACTAATCCGCGCCCAAAGAGCCGCCTGGCGATTAAGGTTGTGCTGAAACCCAACGGCCTCCAAATAGCGAAACACCTTCAAGGTGAGACGACCATTGGGCGCGGACTAGATGGCAAGCCAGCGGCTGGAGTACGCTCGACCTCGCCACTCAAAGTGCGGTACACTTATGCCACAGACCGGCGCTTGCCAGATCGATCACGAGGACGCAGACGATGGACGAACTATCAGCCTCTCACCCGCACAACGATCACCCTGATCACGCCGATCACGATCATGACCACGATGATCACAATCATCCCGGCGGGCTGCGCGGCTGGCTGACCGAGCTGTTCCGGCCTCATGCGCACGGCTATCAGGCCACGGCGCTCGATCCGGCGATGTCGAATGAGCGCGGCCTGTGGGCCGTCAAATTGTCGTTGATCGCGCTGCTGGTGACGGCGGTCTTTCAAGTGATCATCGTGGCGATCAGCGGCAGCGTGGCGCTGCTGGCCGATACGATTCACAACTTCTCCGACGCGCTGACGGCGATTCCGTTGGGGCTGGCTTTCATCCTGGCGCGGCGCGCGCGCAATCGACGTTACACGTACGGCTATGGTCGCGCCGAAGATCTGGCTGGGGCCGTGATCGTGTTGATGATTTTGTTCAGCGCGGTCGAAGTGTTTTATCAGTCGTTTCAGAAGTTGATCAGCCCTGAACCGGTGCGTGAGTTGGGCTGGGTGGCGGCGGCAGCCATCATCGGGTTTATGGGCAATGAGGGCGTGGCGTTGCTGCGCATTCGAGTGGGCCGCCAGATTGGATCAGCCGCGCTCATCGCCGACGGGCTGCATGCGCGCACCGATGGCTTCACGTCGCTGGGCGTGTTGATCGGCACAATCGGCGTGGCGCTGGGCCTGCCGTGGGCGGATCCGCTGATCGGCCTGTTGATCGGCGTGACGATCCTCATCGTGGTGTGGGGCGCGGCCAAAGATATGTGGCTGCGTTTGATGGACGCGATCGATCCGGAAGTAACCAAACTGGTCGAAGAGAAAGCGGCGGCCATCGAGGGCGTGCTATCGGTGCACGATGTGGCCGTGCGCTGGCTGGGCCACCGGCAGCGCGCCGAGCTGCGCGTCACTGTCGATTGCCAGCTGCCCACGCTGGTCAGTCATCGCATTGCCGAAGACGTGCGGCACGAACTCTTTCACACGCTGCCCACGCTGGCCGAGGTCACGGTTCACATCGATCCGTGCGAGTGCGAACGGAGCAACAATCATCATCCGGCTGCGCATCACGCGGTTTAGTGCCAGCAATTCTCCATATGGCCTTTCAAGAGAGGAGTCAGGCGTCCCCAGACGCCGGATCGGCCCCGACCGCATCTGGGGATGCTGACTCCTCAATCAAATTGAGAATTGCTGGTTTAGACTGGCCTGGAAACTCGCCACGGACTGATCGGGCTGGATGATTGTCGCGGCGGCGTCTAGACTGTCACGGCTTTGTAACTCGCGTTAAGAAGAAGTTGAGTAACCTCCGTTATTTCTCATGACAATCTGCTTTTTACAACCGCCAGACATTGTGGTATGTTACTATCCACGTTAGCCTGCATCTAACCTGGTATCTCATCACGAAAGGATCTTACTCATGGAAACCAAAACGTTTCAAGCGCCGGCCATTCATTGTGGACATTGCACCAAAGCGATTCAGACGGAGGTAGGCGAACTGGCCGGCGTCACTGCCGTCAGCGCCGATGTGGACACGAAGCAGGTGACGGTCAGTTGGGAGCAACCAGCCTCGTGGGACACCATCAAGAATCTGCTGGAAGAGATCGGTTACCCGCCTGCGAGTTAGCCGTAGGGGCGAAGCATTTGGCGCGCAGTGTCGTCCAACACCGGATCGGCCTGGCCAAATGCTTCGCCCTTACCAATCAGGGTGAAAGATGGCTGAAGTCAAAAGCATTACCTTGCCTGTCACCGGGATGACGTGCGCTAACTGCGCGGCTACCATCGAGCGGCAGGTGCGTAAGCTGCCTGGCATCGACGTGGCCAACGTGAACCTGGCCAGTGAGAAGCTCACCGTGTCGTTTGATCCCGCGCTGCTGGACGAGCACGGCATCATCGCGCGCGTGCAGAAGGTGGGCTACGGCATCGCCACCGGCAAGACCGAACTGCCCATCACCGGCCTGCGCGACAACTCCGATGCGGTGTCGCTGGAAAAATTGCTGGCCAGGCAAAATGGCGTGCTGGCGGCGGGGGTCAGCTTCGGCACCGAACGCGCCACGCTGGAATACATCCCCGGCCTGACCAGCATCGCCGATCTGGCGGTTGTCATTCGCAAGGCCGGCTTCGACATTGTGCAGGTGGGCGAAGCGGATTCGATCGAAGATGTGGAGGCCGGGGCGCGCGCGGCTGAAACGCGCCGCCAGCGCCGCCTGTTGATCATCGGCCTCATCTTCACCCTGCCGTTGATTGTCTATAGCATGGCGCGCGACTTTAATGTGGTGGGGTTTGCCGGCGATCAGTTTGCCATGCTGATCCCGGCCACGATCGTCCAGTTCGCCGTCGGCTGGCAATACTATGTGGGCGCTTACAAAAGCCTGCGCGCGGGCGGCGCAAACATGGACGTGCTCATCGCGCTGGGGTCGTCCGTAGCCTATATTTATAGTGTGGGCGTCACCTTTGGCCTG
>JAUQXD010001146.1 GCA_030834835.1 Thermoflexales bacterium
GGGCGGCGGGATCGATCGGGCGACGGAGCCAACAGCGAGGGTCTATAACGCAGGCCATAGATCGCGGCTTTGATCGAAGTCGACACGATCGAGATGGCGATCACCCCATCAGCCATCAGCCGCGCGCCCGTCAGGCCAACCCCGGCCAGCATCATCAGCAAACCGATCAGCTCGACGGCGCTGGAAAATACAAAGTCTTTCCGGTAGGTGACCCAGACTTCAAACGCTTGATCGACGACCAGGACGCCACACCAGATCAGCAGCCAGGCCGCACGGCCCGGCTCGATCCACCAGACCAACATGCCGAACGGCAATAGCAACAGACTGCGTGTGATCAGGCTGGTGCGCCATAGACCGCCCAGGTGCGCCGGGCTGAAACTAAATTGCCGCAGCAGATAATCTTTGTTGCCCCAGCCGATAATGTGCGCCGCCAACTGTACGCCGATCAACAGCGCCACGTACTCGCCCCACAGTTCGATCGAGGCCAGCCGCACGACGACGATTGCCACGAGCGGATTGAGCAGCGGCAGCAACAGGCCATTGGCGATGTTGGCGCCCACCAGGATCAAACGTCGGCGTGATCTGCGCGACCAGAGCGATCGAATCACGGCTGGCTTCTCTCAATGGTCATGCGTCGCATGAACCACAGCCACAGCAGCCAACCGCCATACAGACGCGGATAAGCCAACAGCGCCAACCAGCCATGCGACATTTCAGAGGTTTGATAGCGTAGCGGCCAGCCGATCAAAAACAGGATCGCCGCCAGCCACGCGAGATCGATCACATGATAAGGCTGGCGCAAGACGCGGGCCAGCATGACGGCGATGGGCAGGACCAACAACACGTAGTGATATTCCTCGGCCAGCGGCAGCAAGATCACGCTCAACGTCAGGCCGGCCGCAAAAGCCAGATCGAAGACGGCGCGCCTGGCGCGCCGCAGGGTGGCAATTACTGTTCCGGCAAAGACCAACCAGGTTAGCCCGAATGCCAGCCACGGCTGCGACCATATCGGTTCTGGATTCCAGAGCGCATCATAGGCGAACAGGTGATGAAAGAAGCCTGACGTGGATTGAAAAGCCGTAACGGCGACCAGCGGATAATCAGTCAGGCGCTCGATCAGGGTTCGCAAGAAGGCCAGCCAGGTCGGCAGGCCCATGACCACCAATCCGATCACGCCCAGCAGCCCGGCGGTCACGACGGCCGTGAAAGTCATTCGCCGTTGATAGCGCGCCAGCAGGGTGAGCCACAACGGCAGGCCGCTCAATTTCGTCGCAAGCGCCATCCCCAGTGCGATGCCGGCCGGCGCTTCGTGCTGATGCTGCATCAACCAAAACGCCAGCGCAAACAACAGCAGCAGCAAGATGTAGGCCTGCCCCAGACGAAAATGCTCGTGTACCGGTGTAGCCAGCAGCGCAAAACCAGCACTCGCCGCGCGCCACGCCGGGCCTTCAAATCGTGACAGCGCATCGACGATCAACCAGGCGGCGGCCAGCAGCATCAGCAAGTTGAGCCAGGCCCACACATCACGTGCCCCGGCTAAATCGAGGCCGGCCAACAACGCAAAGAACACCGGCAACAGCGGTGGACCCGGCGCATAAATTTCCCGCACGCCGTTCTGCGTAAAAGACTCGACCCGATCACCAAACCACTCATCATCGTAAGCGGCCAGCCCCCACTGCCCTGTGGCATACAACCAGCCCGCGGTGTAATACAACGGAAAACCATGCACGGTGGCGAATCGCGCCGGCCAAAACGTACGGGCGATGAACAGGAGGAAGGCGAGCAACAAGAGCACCAGCAGGCCGCGCGTGCGCCAGCGGAGGATGGAGCGCGACGGTGCCAGTGACATATTTAGAAACCGCTCGTTTCCGGCCGCTGATATGACAAGAATCTGTGAACCGCGCGCAGCTCGAGCGGATGAGCGTACAACCGCAAGTGATAGCGCCACGCGCTCAACGCGCGCAGCGTCGAACGCTTTAGCTTCGACATCGTCACGTCGGTCAGCGTGGGATAGTAGGCATTGATCACCCACTGGAAATCGCGCAGCTTGCGTCGCACTGGATCGTGCAGCCACGGCAGGTGCGCACTGCGCCGCTGCGAGAACTCTGCCCACTCCGCACTGATCCATTCTTCAAGTGTTTCAGGAAAGGCAAAGCCCTGGGCCTTCGCCTGCTCGTACAACTCACCGGCCAGCGGCACGGGCGTGTACGTGTACAGGATAATCTCCGTCGCAGGATTAACGCGCTTCACACGGCGGATGAAGTCAATCGTCTGCTGCACATCTCGATCGGGCTCCGGCGGATTACCCAGCACGAACGACATCTCCGGCACGATGTTGAATTGCTTCATTTTGGCCGCAATTTCCAGTGTTTTCTGCGTCGAAGCCGTACCGCCCTTGTTCATGCGATGCAGCGTTTCATCGGAGCCAGACTCTGCGCCGAGGAAGATCATCTTCAGGCCGGAGTCGCGCATGAGTTGCCACGTTCGATCGGCATACTTCATCAACGTATCGATCCGCGCTTCGCCCCACCAGCCGATCGAGAGGTCCAAGATCCGATCGGCAAACTCCGCTGTGCGCGCTTCGTGTGTGAAGAAGTTGTTATCATAGAACTCAATCGCGTTGACATTGAAGTCGCCGACCAGTCGCCGCGTCACGCTCGCCGTGCGCTCCGCCGATTGCGCCAGCCACCGCCCGTTGACCATGTTGACCACGGCGCAAAAATTACAGAAGAAGGGGCAGCCATAACTGGAATGATGCGGCAGCGTGCGCGACCCCATGAAGGTGCGACGAACGTACTTTGCTACATCGACCCGTTGATAGGGAAAATCCGGCATTTGGTCGGGATGTGGAATCGGTGCAAGTTCATTCGAGCGGACTTCTCCGGTTACTCGATCGCGATAGGCCAGCCCCGGCAGCGCCGTCGGATCGCCGTCGTGTATCAAAATGTCAATCAGGTTTTTGAAGATAACCTCGCCATGACCACGCACCACGTAATCTACAAAGCCTGATTTCAAGCACACTTCATAGTGTTGAGTGGGGAAATAGCCACCCCAGATGATGGTGAGATCTGGAAACACCGACTTAAGTTGACGGCACGCAGGCACCGCGTCGTTCAACTGCGGACCCGGCATCACTGTCACGCCGAGGAGAGTCGCGCCTGTCTCGCGAATCACGCGCGTCAACGCCGCAACCGGATCGGCCTCGACGTTGCCGTCGACAACCACGTAATCATGCTGGTTTTCCAACAGCGCACCGAGGGCCAGCAACGACATCGGTAGTATCGGCTTGCGTTGAGCGTTGCTGGGCGGATTGTAGAGAACGATCATGATCAGCCTTTGACGTAGGAGAATTTCTCGGCAATGCGACCGTCGCGCACACGGAAGACATCTACGCCGCGCACGTGCCCGTCGCCCCAACGATACAGCCAGCGCACACACGCGCGATCATCGCAGGCAAACGTATCTTCAAATTCAAATCGCGCGTGCGGTGACTCGGCGAAGAAGGCGGCGAAGTTGGCGCGGACTGCGGCCTGTCCTTCAAAGCGCTCGCCATCCGGCGGCGGATAGGTATTCTCGAACACGCAGTCGTCCGTCATCAACGCCATGACGGCCTCGACATCGTGTGTGTTGAAGGCGGCGTTGAAGCGATCGATCACAGCCAAAGTGGATTCCGTCATGCTACCTCCGTGTGGGGCAAGTTGGCAACTTGCCCTTACGCCGTGACTCGATAAATCGTCAGCACTTCGCTAATCACATCCCGTTGCGCAAAGACGCTGTAACGCAAGTCATTCGCCTCAAACGCGCGCCGCAGCGCAGCTTCATCGGCCAACGACGAATAGACCACGAGCATAAAGCCTGCGGGTAAAAGATGATCGCGCACTTCAGCCGCGAACCGCTCGATCACATCCGTCGACCGCCACGCCTGATCCAATCGATCGCGCGGCTCACCGCGAAAAAACGGCGGATTGAAGGCGATCACATCGAAACGTCGATCACCGATTGGGGCGAACAGATCGCCTTCCAGAACTTCGACGCGATCAGCGACTTGATTCATCCACGCATTGATCCGCGCACACCGTGCCGCTTCGGGATTGATGTCGGTAGCCGTCACACACCGCGCGTACCGCGCGGCAAATATCGCCCCAACACCAGAGCCTGTGCCCAGATCAAGCACGCGCGTTTCGGGTGCAAGCGTTATTGAGTTCAACGCCCGCGCCAGAAACGTGCTGGCTTCAAACAGGGCCGGATTGAGCACCTGCGGCAGAATCACGAACGGCCGCCCGTCGATATGCTCCAACACCAGGCGATCGTAGCGGCGCTGCTGAAACAGACGAAAGCGCCACCACAGCAGACGCGCCCAGAGGCGGCGAACTGACGATTGATGAGTCACGAGTGACTTCACGCCACACGCTCGAATTCAAGGACAAGGTGGTCAGCCAGACGATTGAACGGGAATACGCCGCAGAGTGCGTCATCCATGCGCTTTAGCCATCGAAACAACTTCGGTCGTTTAGCGATCACGGGTTCAAGGTACGATGGCGGCAGACACACGCCCAACCCAATCACACGTCTCAATTGGAAGTGCGGCGCGAACACCTGTCGCAGCGTCTTGATCGATGGATACCAGACGTGAACCGTATCACGACCCACGTTGGCTTCAACGCCGTCACGCCGCAAACGCCGAAACGCCGTGCGCGATTGCAGATGCAACAGATGCCAAACTATTTCCCACGCGCACCAGCGATTCATCGGCACGAGGATCAACTGACCGTGTGGCTTGATCGTATCCGCGAGAAGCGCCGCTAATGGATGCAATTCATGAACACAGTTTAAGCCACCGAAGTTGGACAGCGCGCCGTCATACCTGCCTCCCCCTCTCCCGAAATCGCCCTTTTGATTTCGGGAGAGGGGGTCGGGGGGTGAGGCTAAATCCAGCACGCTTGTTTCAATCAATTCACTCACGCTACATTCGCGCGATTTGCGTTCAGTCACATTTAACATCGCCGTCGAAGCATCCGTCGCCATCACGCGCACGCCACGCTGCGCCAGCCAGATCGCGTCTTCGCCCGTGCCGCAGTTCAATTCAAGCACATGGTCGCCCGAGCCGAAATGCGCCGCCAATCGCGCCCACACCTGCGCGCGCAGCATTCTTGCCAGTGGCGTCGCCGTGAACTCGCGGTCATAATCCAGCGCGACTCTATCGAAGACGGCATCACTCATCACTTTTCACTCATCACTCGTCACGTTCCCGCTTCGTCAACGCCATGCCCGCACGCCCGATGAACGAATTCGCCGCAGCTTTGATCTGGCGCGTGATGCGTCCGCCACTGGTCTGTTCGCGATGCAGCGCCACTGTATTCACCATCCAGCGCGTGGCAAAAGAATAGTAACGCGGCGAATGACGTCCCTTGACACTGAGATCACGATCGGAGCGCTGATCCCAATCGGCCCGCGCCAGCACGCGATCGGCTATTTTCGCATAATATAGCGTGCCTTTGATCGGATACGCCACCGTCGTTAAGAATACATCGGGCGCGGCCTTCTTCAAGTGCTCAACCGTCGCTGCCAGATCGCGCTCGTCTTCACCTTCATAGCCCAGCATGATGAACATGCCCGTCTGAATACCGCGCCGCTTCAGCGCCTGCGTCATAGCCTGCACCTGTTCGACGCTGACCTCACGCTTCATCAGGTCCAGCACATTTTGCGAGCCGGACTCTGATCCAATCCACAAGCGATGACAGCCCATCTCCGCCAGCCGATCGATCACCTGCTCGTTCAGCCGATCGGCGCGCGAAATGCACTCGAACGGCACGCGCACATTGCGGCGCTTCAATTCGTCGGCATATTCAAACAGCCACGAATGCTTGATCGTGAACACATCGTCGGCGTACCACAATTGATCGGGCTTATAGCGCGCCAGCAAATATTCCACCTCGGCGGCCACGCGCTGCGGCGAGCGGCGGCGATGCGAGTGCCCATACACCGCGTGACTGCACCACTCGCAATGATACGGGCAGCCGCGCGCGCAGATCAAAGAGACCGACCCCGCGCCGTGATGGGTGCGCCACGTTTCAACGTAGCGATCAAGATCGATTGCGTCACGATCCGGATCAGGCAGCGCGTCGAGATCAGGCAAATACGATCGGGCCAGGTTACGGCCGATCGAGCCGTCTTCCGCCCGATAGATCACGCCCGCGACACCGTCCAATCGATGCGCGCCGACCTGCGCCAAGCGCGGCAGCAGTTCGGTCAGCGTCGCTTCGCCTTCCCCAACCACGATCACATCCGCGCCGCGCGTAAGGTATTCCTCAGCATAGTTCACGGGTTCCGGTCCGCCCAAGATAACCATCGCGCCGACGCTTTTGCACAAACCCATCATCTTGAGCACGTTGAACTTGGTCATGAGGTTAGTGTAAATTCCCACCACCGACGGTCGTTCGCGCAGAAGGTAGGCTTCAAAAT
>JAUQXD010001147.1 GCA_030834835.1 Thermoflexales bacterium
CCGTAGCCGAACCAGATGGCCAGCAGGGGCGCCACCGCCACGATCGGGACGGCCTGGGACGCTACAATCAGCGGCGACAAGATCGAATTCAACGTCGCCGATTTCGCCAGCACATAGCCCAGCACAATCGCCAGCGTCGCGCCGATCAGCAAGCCGCTGACCACTTCAATCAAAGTGATTCCGATGTGGCTCCAGAACGTGGGAGTCTGAATCGCGCGCAGCAGTTCGATCCACACTTGCTGTGGGCCGGGCAGAATAAAGGCCGGATAGTTGTTGATCCACACGAGCAGCTGCCAGGCCGCGATCAAGACCGCCACGCCGACCAGCAGCGCCCCCAGCCGGAACACGGGCACGAATTTTCGTGAGACGCGCACCGGCCCAAACGGACTGCGAATCAGCAGCATCGACGGTGATTTGGAAATAGCCATTAAGACCTCCTGTGGGGCAAGTTGTCAACTTGCCCTACGTCATGCAAACGCCCCGTAAGGCAGATGAGCCAACGGGGCGCGTTAAACAACAACCACTGCGACGGTGTGTCGATCAAGAACCCCGAAGCCAAAACTGCGGCTTCGGGGCAAATCAAACAACACGCGCGTCATGCGGTGTGCTGCCACCTTCTTATATCCGGACTGTACCGTCGGCTCCGGAGTTACACCGGATCATGCGCTGGCGCGCTCGTGGGCTGTACCACCGATCGGGAATTGGCCGTCGCTGTTTTGACGCCCTCACCCTGCCCCGAAGGTTGTCTATTGAGTTGTTGAAGAGATTATAACATCAGCCCGATGACTGTCAATCGTCACCGGGCTGACTTTAGTCCTATCTTTGGGGTGACCCTCTCCCTCATCTAGTTGGCGCTGTGCAGCTCTGCATTGTCTTCGGCGTTGAGTTCGCCCAGTTGGCCGGTGGCGATGAAGATGGCGCGTTCGCACAGGTTGACGGCCCGGTCGCCGATGCGCTCCAGATTGTGCGCCACCCACAACAAGAACGTGGCGCGGCTGATGTTCTTGGGGTCTTCCAGCATGTACGTCAACAGTTCGCGGAAGATCTGCTGATACAGTTGATCGACTTCGTCGTCGCGCAACGCTACCGATCGGGCCAGCTCCACATCGCTATGCACGAAAGCGTCCAGCGCGCTGCGCGTCATCTCTTTGACGATGCCCGCCATGATCGGCACGTCAATCAGCGGCTTTAAGAGCGGCTGATCCAGCATGCGCAGCGTGATGGTGGCGATGCCCGTCGCGTGGTCGGCCATGCGCTCCAACTCTACGGCGATGTGGGTTGCGCCGATGACGGCCCGTAAATCACCGGCCGTGGGAGCCTGCGTGGCGATCAAGGCGAGGCACTCCTCTTCGATCTTGAAGCGCAGCTGGTTGACTTTCTTGTCGTCGTCGACGACTTGCTGCGCCAGAGCGGCGTCGCGCTGTTTCAAGGCCACAATCGACCGATCGATGGCGGACTCGACCATGCTGCCCATGCGCAGAATGTCGTCTTTGATAATGGATTCTTCACGGTTAAGCGCCGTGCGAATGGTGGTGGTCATACGTTCCTCCGCTCAGTGTCGGGCTGCCACTGTTTAAGATAAGAAATCAGTTGCGCTTGAATGGCGTCGCGCACGGCGCGAAATTGCTGCGCCTGCTGATCGGGCGGGGCGGCCGCCGGATCAGGAAACCCGATGTGTACCTTCTGGCCGCGCCCCAGCCACACCGGACAATTCTCGGCGGCGTCATCGCACACCGTTATCGCCAGATCAAACTGATAATCGATATACTCGTCAATCGATTTGGATCGCTGCTGTTGAATGTCGATGCCGATGTCGCGTAAAGCGGCGATTGCCTCAGGATGAACGCGGCCGGTGGGGCGCGTGCCCGCGGAATACGCCACAAACCGATCGGCCAGCTGCGCGTTGATGAGTCCTTCGGCCATTTGTGAACGCGCCGAATTGCCGGTGCATAACACTAATACGCGATAGCGATCATTTTTCATTATCGTGCTCATTGTAACACTCTCGATATAGTGGGTCAATATATTCTCCCCTCGCCTGTGCTGTTTTTCGCACGGGAGAGGGGCCGGGGGTGAGGGTTAACCAAACCGCCCGGTCACGTAATCTTCTGTGCGCTTGTCTTTGGGCATGGTGAAGATCTGCCGCGTTTCGCCATACTCTACCATGTAGCCCGCGCGATCTTCGTCCATGTTGAAGAAGGCCGTGAAGTCCGACACGCGCGCCGCCTGCTGCATATTGTGCGTGACGATGATGATGGTGTAGTTGGCCACTAGTTCGCGCATCAAGTCTTCGATCTTCAGCGTGGCGATCGGGTCCAGCGCCGAGCACGGTTCGTCCATCAAGATGATCTCCGGTCGCGTGGCGATAGTGCGCGCGATGCACAAGCGCTGTTGCTGTCCGCCGGACAGCGACAGGCCGCTCTGCTTGAGCTTGTCTTTCACTTCGTCCCACAGCGCCGCCTGCCGCAATGATTGTTCCACCAGCTCATCGGCATTGCCCTTGTAGCCGTTGATCTTCGCCCCCCACATCACGTTGTCGTAGATCGATTTGGGGAAGGGATTGGGCCGCTGAAACACCATGCCGATGCG
>JAUQXD010001148.1 GCA_030834835.1 Thermoflexales bacterium
TCAACTCTGGTCAGTGCTTTGACTTTCGGCCCATAAAAATGGTATGATTGCCGCCATGACTCGCCAGACGAGCCGCAGTTCGGCGCGCAAAAGACAACCCATGGCCCAGCGCCCTCAGCCTCGGCCCACCGCTAACCGCTCACAGATCGGCTTTGTGGTTCTCACCGCCTTGATCGTCACGCTGGGCCTGGCGGTGTTGACGTCGGCCCAAGCAGGCGGTTTGACGTCACCGACTGCTATCCCGTCCAGTGCCATCGCGGCTGTGCCGATCATTGAGCCTACCGCCACACCAACCCTTGAACCCTCGCCGACGCCGATACCGCCCACGCCCACCGAAGAACATCCCGGCATGCCGCTCGTCGGCATCGTGGCCGGCCACTGGGGCAACGACTCAGGCGCAGAGTGCCCGGATGGCGTCACCGAACAGCAGGTCAACCTCGACATCGCGCGGCGCGTCACCGAAAAACTGCGAGCCAGAGGCGTGTGGACCGATCTCCTGCAAGAGTTTGACAGCCGCCTCACCAACTATCGGGCCGATGTCTTGCTCTCGATCCACGCGGACTCGTGCGAACCGGTCGATGCCGATCCGCCCGCCAGCGGCTTCAAAGTCGCCCGATCGGTCGCCAGTGCGATCCCGACCACTGAAGACCGATTGGTCACCTGTCTTATTCAGGAATATGCTAAAGCCACCAGGATGACCTTTCACGAAAACAGCATCACGTCCGATATGACCTCCTATCACTCGTTTTCGGAAGTCCACGCCGACACGCCGGCGGCTATCGTCGAGACTGGCTTTTTACACCTCGATTATGATATGATCGTGAAACAACCCGACCTGCCGGCGCAAGGCATCGCCAACGGCATTCTGTGTTTTCTGGACAATCAGCCATGACCGACAACCCTAAACTGACCGTCAATCAAGTGCTGGACTATGGCATGCGCCTGGCGCAGGAAGACCCTGCCGCCGCCCGCAGATTCTTTGAAAAGGCGCTGGAACGCGATCCGAAGAATGTAACTGCGCTGTTATGGCTGGCCGGGCTGGGTGAAACGGCCGAAGAGAGTCTGCGCTATGCGGCGCGCGTACTGGAGATCGAGCCGAAAAATGAACGCGCGAAAGCGGCGATTCGTTGGGCGCGCAAGCGCGCTCGATCGGGTAGATCAGACGATCGGGCCGCGGCAGCCGCCGCGGTTGTCTCCGCCCCGATCGAACCGGCTACGCCCACCGCGGAATCCGCTGCACCGCCAGCCTCCACTGGCACATCACATACCGGCTCAGTGCTGTTAGGCCTCATCGCCACCGCGCTGCTGTTGTGCGGCGTGGCCGCCTCGGCATGGCTGTTGAGCCAGCCGGAAACAGCCATCGCCAATGCGGTCGCGCAGATCACACCCACTTCGACGGCCGTGCCGACCGCCACCAACACATCTACACCCACCGCCACGCCACGGCCCACGAACACGCCCACAGCTATGCCTTCGGCCACGCCAACAGCCATTCCGACCGTGACGCCAACTGCCACACCCGTGCCGCCAACGGAAACGCCCCTGCCTGCTCCAACGCCGACACCCTACACCGAACCGGAAGTTGTGGCGCCCGTCGGCAACGGCGAAAAATGGATCGACGTCAACCTGACCACGCAGCGGTTGGTGGCCTACGAAGGGGATACGGCCGTCTACTGGGTGACGGTCTCCACCGGCTTGCCTGGCACGCCCACGGTCACTGGACAATATAATATCTACGTCAAGTATGAAGCTCAGACCATGTTTGGTACAGGCTACTACTTGCCAGACGTGCCGTACGTGATGTATTTCTATCTGGGCTATGGCATTCACGGCACGTACTGGCACAACAACTTCGGCCAGCCCATGAGCCACGGCTGTGTCAACACGCCCACCTCAGATGCGAAGTGGCTGTTTGAATGGGCGCCGGTTGGTACTTTGGTGAATGTGCATTCCTGATTGTCCCCCGCAATTGCCTTTACGACTTTACATGAAACAGATTACCAGGACAGCCTTCTTTATTCTCCTCTCAAGCGTAGTTACCGCCTGCATGTTCTCCATTGGTCAAGATGAGCGCGGTGTCTTCACTGATAGTACAGGGCAGATTCATGTGCTGGGACCTGGCGCTTACCAGTTGACTCTTGATACAGCCTTTACAGAGATATACTCGATCGCAGACCAGACTTACACAATATCGGGGATATCAAATGGTGTTGATCTCGTTGAAACCAGCAATGCCGTTGAAACCCATTCAGCTGATGATCAGATACTTTATATTGAAGGAGAGCTCGTTTATCGTATCCGGGCAGACGCGGTGGCACAGCTGGCCATTCGGTTCAAGTCAGATCAAATCAAGAGCGAGATTATCCGTCCAGTAGCGCGTGGGACGATTGACAAAGTTGCACAAACATTTTCGTCTCAACGCCTGTTGAGTGAGAGTCGCGTCACAGCGGCTACTGAAATAAGACAGCAAATCGCCGAACAGATTCGCCCACTTGGCATTGAGGTGATCGGGTTCAAGATACGCAATGTGCTTAAGCCCGATTAACTCAAAGGCAACCCGCCAACCTCATACAGCCTTTGCACGCTTTATTGATTGCAGCTGACGACTCCACAGGATCGTCCCCAACGGGGCGATCCTGTTGCTTTCAATTTAATGCTTCCTTTTTCGCGCGCCAGTGGATTCTACTTTTAGTTCTTGAACAGCGTTTGCTCAAGGTCGCCATCAAGTTCCGCAAGAGCCGCTTGAACTTCCTGCTCGATCGCTGTCTGGCCCAATAGGCGTGATCGTCAGAACGCGATTCGGAGGCGGTTCTTGAGCTGCTGGATACGCGCATACGATTGATGGATCCGTGTCTCAGTCACGGCGCCATCCTGCATCAGTTGCCTGACGACAGCGATAGCCCGCGCGGCGAGATCGGGTGCAAACTCAAGATTGTTCGCCAGTGCCAGAATATCGACGCCCGCTTCAAGCGCCAAGCGAATGGCTGTCTCCAGGCCATAGTACCGTCGAATAGCGCCCATCTGCAGATCATCCGACATCACGACCCCATCGTAGCCTAACTCTTCGCGCAGCAGCCCCGTCACGATCGGTCTGGACAGCGTGGCCGGATACACGGAATCCAGATTGGCATTGAAGATGTGCGCCGTCATCACGACATCGGCCTGTCCAGCGGCTATGATCTTCCGATAAGGTTCCAATTCCTCAGGGGACCACGTGCCAGTCACATCCGTGTTCCCAAGGTGCGAATCGTCGGTCGAACTGCCGTGGCCGGGAAAGTGTTTGAGCGTCCCCAGAACGCCGCGCCGATGGAGTGCATCGAGTACCTCAAGTGCGTGACGTGTGACGATGACCGGGTCGGCTGAAAAACTGCGCTCGAGTTTGCCAATCACGGGATTCTGAGGATTACGATTGAGGTCGACGACGGGTGCGAGGTTCAGGTTAAGGCCCAGATCGGCCAACAACGCAGCCGTCTGCTCTGCGTACTGTCGTGTGAGATTCAAGTCGTTGGCCGCCCCCAAATACTGCGCAGACACCGTTGCCGGGAAGCCTGCGCTCTCTTTCAACCGCGCGACCCGACCGCCCTCCTGATCGATGCCGATCAACATCGGGAGCGACGCGAGATTTTGAATCTCAGTGGTCAACGCGCGAACTTGACTCGGCGACTGAATATTGCGTCCGAAACTTGACGTGGGCACGTCATAGTCAAATAGAAAGACTCCGCCGATCTGACGCTCGCGAATGTCTTGAACGATGGGATTGTCTGCGGTCAGGGTCAAGCCCCGAAAGCCCACCATCACCATTTGTGCGATCATCAAGTCAAGGCTGGGATTTGCAGGCCACATCAGATCGACTCCTGTAACGCGAGTTCTCGGGCCAGGCGAACTGCTCCCACCACCGGTTGATCAACGATTGTTACGGGTGCGTATTCACCGCCTCGTGCGGAGAGCGCGTCGAGTACGTGTGTGCGCAAGAGGGGCGCGCCGAGCAGTAGACCACCGGTCAGCGCCAGGGGAATTGCCTGAGTCATACGCAATGCGAGGCTCACCGCATCAACAGCCTGGGCGAGTGACTCTCCCGCCTGTTGGACTAATCGTCGCGCGACCGAATCGCCCTGCCCGGCAACCTCGATGACTAACGGCGCGAGCCGCGCGACTTCGGCGGGCTTAATCGGTTGCCCGTAAATATACGCGACGAGATCGGTTGGGGATGACAGATTCAAAAACCGCAGGATGGCGTCGCACAGTTCGGTCGGTTCGGCGCGACCGTCCGCCGCTTGCATGATGGCCCTCAGCGCCCGCCGCACGAGATCGAACCCGCTGCCTTCGTCACCCAGCAGATAGCCCCAGCCGCTGGCCCGCGCTGTTTGACCGGCGCGATTCCTGCCCCAGGCCAGCGACCCCGTGCCTGCAATCAGAGCAACGCCCCAGTTCTCTGATGTTGCCGCCGCGAGCGCAATCTCGCCATCGTTCACTATCCGCACCCGATCGGCCATCACTTCGCGCGCCCATGTGACGAGCGCTTCTTGCTCGCGGCTGCGTCCCGCTCCGCCCAGACCAAGACACGCGGCCGCGACGTGTTGCGGTTCGATCTGAGCCACATCAAATGCTTGCTGCACAGCCTGTGAGAGTTCGCGTTTGGCTGCGTCCAGACCGCCCCCGAGCGGATTCGACGTCCCCGCCTCGCCACTGCCCAACGTTTCGCCACGCAAATTGGCGACACACGCCCGCGTGCGAGATCCGCCGCCGTCAATGCCGATCACCAGATCGTTCATTTCAAGATCAATCTCCACTGATGTTCAGGGCCGCGCGGACCGAGCCATTCGCTTGCGCCAATCGACGGCGTGCCGCCTCTGGTGAAATGCCGGCCAGACCTGCGACGAGCGCGGTCTTGACGTGTCCATCGCACGACGCCAGAAGTTTTTCCGCAGCCTCGGGGCCAAGCCCGCACACCCGCTCCGCGATACGTTGCGAGCGCACACGCAGCTTGGCATTCGTCGGCTGCACATCGACCATGAGATTGCCGTAGGTTTTGCCGAGACGGATCATCGTGCCGGTGCTGATGAGATTCAAGACCATTTTTTCCGCCGTGCCCGCCTTTAAGCGTGTTGAACCGGCGATCACTTCTGGGCCGACGAGCGGTGCGATATAAATGTCGGCGACCGCTTGCAGCGGTGCGGGGCAGTTGCAGGCCAACCCGATGGTCAACGCCCCAACCGATCGAGCCGCGCGCAACGCGCCGATTACATATGGTGTGCGGCCGCTGGCCGTCAAGCCGACGACGGCATCGGCCGCCGTTACGCCCAGGTTTTCGAGATCGCGTTGGCCTTGCGCCTCGTCGTCTTCTGCACCTTCGATCGAGTTGGTGAGCGCGGCGTATCCACCCGCGATCAAGCCGCGCACGAGTTCGGGTGAAG
>JAUQXD010001149.1 GCA_030834835.1 Thermoflexales bacterium
CCAGACGCCGGTAGTTCAGCGGATCGCGCGCGGACTGCTGATCGCGCACGGGCACAACGTAGCCGTGGGGTGCGCCCAGTTCACGATAGTAGGAGAGGAACGCTTCGCCGTAAGTGGGATCGGGGTTTGCCGCCGGCAGAAACGCGATGGGCGATTCATCGAGGATGGCCGAGATCGCCTGTGAGTGGATGGTTTCGCTGTCGTCCCAGTTTCCACCGCCGAGTAGGACGAGCCAACCCGAACCGGTGCGCCATTGTAAAGGGCCTGCCTGTGTCATAATTTCTCCAATGTAAGTTCAAGCGCGATTTTAGCACAAAACGGGCGATCATCACGACCCGCTGATGATCTGCGCGCTGACAAAAGCAGCGGCGGCTCCGTGCGAAGCCTCCCGTGGGACACGCCGCCGGTTTCGCCGACTGACAAAAGCAGAGGCGGCTCCCACGCCGCCGGTTTCGCCGGCACGAGAGCCACCTCTAAGGACACGCGACCAATCTGGCGTTCAGATCTACAACTGATACAGTTCCCCATACTTCGTGCGCAGATAGCGGATGTACGACGCGATGGTCAACGCCTGGCCGGGTGCACGCTCAACCACTTCATTGGCCGTGAACTTGCTGCCGTGCTGATAGATGTTCTCCGCCAGCCAACTGTGCAGCGTATCGAATTTACCCTGCGCAATTTCATAGGGAATGGTTGGCTGCGCGCGCAGCGCTGCCTCATAGAACTGCGCGCTCATGATATTGCCCAGCGTGTAGCCCTGGAAAACGCCGCCGATTTGGCCCGCGTACCAGTGCACGTCCTGCAACACGCCGTCTCGATTATCGGGGGCGCGCACACCCAGATCCGCTTGATAGCGCGCGTGCCAGGCCTCAGGCAAATCGCGCACGGCCAGCGTGCCTTCCAACAAGGCCGTTTCCAGATCAAAGCGGATCATGACGTGCAGGTTGTACGTCACTTCGTCGGCATCGGTGCGGATGAGCGACGGCACCACTTTATTGATAGCGCGATAGAACGTCTCGAACGACACCGCGTTGAGTTGATCGGAGAACATTGTTTGCAGTTGCGGGTAAAAGAATTGCCAGAAGCCACGACTGCGCCCGACCAGATTTTCCCAACATCTCGATTGGCTTTCATGCACCCCCGAGGATGTGCCGCCCGCCAGCGGCGTGCCTTCAAAGTCGCGGCAGATGCCCTGCTCGTACATCGCGTGGCCTGATTCGTGGATCGTGCTGAACAACGCATCGGTCAGGTCGCGCTCTTGCACGCGCGTCGTAATGCGCACATCGCCCAGTGAGAACTTGGTGCAGAACGGATGATGGGTCTTGTCCTGTCGCCCGCGCTTGAAGTCATACCCCAACTTCTCGATGACGCTTTGCCCGAAGGCCAGTTGCTGTGCTTCGGGATAGGCTTGCTTCAAGCACGCATCGTCAGCCACGGGCTGCGAGGTGATCGCCTTCACGATCGGGACCAGCTGCGACCGCAGTTCCGCAAAGAGCGCGCGCACCGTGCTGACCTTCATCCCGTAATCAGAAAAATCGATCAACGGATCGGCGATGTGCTCATAGCCCGGAAAGAAA
>JAUQXD010001150.1 GCA_030834835.1 Thermoflexales bacterium
GGCGGCGCAGGCGGCGCTGGCGGCGCAGTTGGACGGCAGCCTGAGCACGCTGCAACGTGCCGAGTTGATCCGCGAGCAGACGCGCCTGCCGGAACTGGAATACGGCTTTGCGCAGGCCATGTTCCGCGATGTGGCTTACGAGAGTTTGCTGCTGCGTGATCGCCGTCTGTATCATCGGCTGGTGGCGCAGCAGTTGGAAGACACCCATCCCGATCAGATCGAAGAAGTGTACGAACTGCTGGCGCATCACTATGGCCTGTCGGATGATCGCCGGAAGGCGCTGACGTATCTGATCAAGGCCGGTGACAAAACCCGATCGGCCTACGCCAACAAAGAGGCGATCGAGTTCTACACGCAGGCCGCGCTGCTGGCCGATCACCTAGGCGCGCCCGCCGATAACGCCGCCAGTGCGGAAGGGCTGGGCGACGTGTATTATCACGTGGGCCAGTACGAAGATGCCCTGGCCTGCTTCACGCGTGCGCTGAGTTTCCGCACCGATCCGTTGCAATTGGCCGATCTGTATCGGCGCATGGGTGCGGTGTATGAGAAGCGCGGCGAATACGATGCGGCGCTGACCCAGTGTGTCACCGGCCTGAATTTACTGAATGCGGAGCATGCCGACAGCGTCGAGCGCGCCCGGCTGTTGACACTGGAATGCCGGGTACATCATCAACAGGGCCAATTTGAGCAGGCCATTGAAGATGGCGAACAGGCGTTAGCGATTGTCGAGGACACCTCACATTATCAAGAAATTGCGCAGGCGCATAATGAGTTGGGAAATGCGCACGATCAATTTGGTCAGCCGGAAAAGGCAATCTTTCATTTTGAACGCGGCCTGTTGATACTGGAGCGCATCGGCGACGAGCATGGCGCGTCGAAGATCTACAACAACCTGGCGATCATCTATTCTCAAACCGATCTGGCCCGCTCTGCCGGCTACCTGGAGCAAGCGCTCGACACAATGCAGCGTCTTGGCAACGTGCCTGCCGAGTCAACCATTCTTCAAAATCTTGGGATCGTTCAATACAATCGCGGCAACTTCACTGGAGCGCATGACTACTATCAGCGCAGTCTGGCGATCAAAACACGGCTGGGCGACAATCAGGGCATTGCCGATTGCCACATCAACCTGGGTGAAGTTTGCCGGGCTCAGGGCGAACTACGACAGGCCATTTCTCATCTGGAAACCGCGCTGAAGATCGGGCTGGAAATCAATTCGGAGCAGACCGAAGCGGAATGCTATCGCCAGCTGGCCGAATGCTATCTGGAGTCTGGCGATTTTTCAAAGGCGCTGGCCGCGTGCCACGAGACGCTGAGTTATGCCCAAATCTCAGGGGATCGGACACGTGAGGGGGTCATCTATCGCGTGCTGGGCAAGATTCATCAGCAACAAGACAGCCTGCTGCTGGCGTTCGAAGACTATGTCCATAGCGTTGCGACTCTACAAGAGCTCAATCAGGAATTTGATCTGGGTGTCACGTTAATCGACTATGCTCAAGCACTGCGTCAGGGCGGCTATGCGCATGAAGCCAACACCCGGCTTAATGAGGCGCTGGCGATATTCGACGGTCTCAACTTGCCAGCCGAAAAAGCGAAGGTGCTCGCTCTGCTGGAGCAGTCGTCGTCATGATTGACGTTCGTTATGCCGGATGTAAGGATACACCCCGTCCGAGTTGCTGTGGATAGGGGCGCATCTTTTTGGTTCTGAGGAATCAGGTATGCTTGCGCACCATTGCGATGCCGCTGGCACCTTGCGCTATTAGCGGCCGGGCCGGTTACTGTCGCAACAGGATCGGCAAGAGAATATCATACGGGTAGTTTGCTCCGAGTC
>JAUQXD010000122.1 GCA_030834835.1 Thermoflexales bacterium
TCTTTCAGGCCAATCAGGCGGCCAGCAGTGGCGGTGGGTTGTGGGCGGGTAACACGCTCACCCTGACCGGCACGCGCTTCATCAGTAACACCGCGCAGGCCAGCGGCGGCGGCGTCGAGGCAAACGGCGCGGCCGCGTTGCAGCAGGCCGTCTTTCAGGGCAATCTCAGCTCAACGGCGTTTGGCGGCGGAGTGTACGCCTTCAGCACGCTTAACCTCACTCGATCGAGTTTCGTCGGCAACGGAGCGCTGCGCGGTGGCGGACTCTATCATGCCAGTGGCAATGCGGACGTGATCAACTCGCTGTTTGCGCGCAACACCGCGACGATGTCAGGCACTGCGATTTATCTCGGTTCGACGGGCAACGTCAATCTCGAATATCTCACGGTGGGCAACGCGGCGCTGACGCTCGGCGCCGCGATCGAAGTGGAACAGGGCAACGTCAATCTCTATGACTCGATCGTGACAAATCAGGCCATCGGGCTGCGGAATACCGGCGGCACGGTCCTTCAAGATTACAACCTGTTCTCTGATAATACCGCCGATACGGTTGGATCGGTTTCAGGCGGCGCACACAACGCGACGGGCGATCCGAAGTTCGTCGATGCGGTGCATGACAACTATCATCTGGGCGCAGGCAGTGCAGCGCTCGATCATGCGATCGATCTCGGCGTCCTGATCGATTTCGACGGCGATGCGCGGCCGTTCGGGACCGGGTTCGACATCGGCTTCGACGAGTATTCGGTGTGGTTCGTGTATCTGCCCTTGATCAAAAGGTGACCGCCATGACGGTCACGCCGGTCTTTCAAATCAAACTACCGAAGTCGCGGTGACTTCGGTAGTTGATGATCGTTATCTGAACTTGTTCAGGCCCGAGTTGATTAGTGGGCCTTAACGCGCACATCCGCGCCTTTGAGCGGTGCGCCGAACAGCGGTGCTAACAGACACACATCCAATGCGCCGACCGCCACAAACACGACGCCGAGGACGATCGGGAGGATACCGCCGCCCAAAAACAATCCCCATGCCAGGAACACCAGACCTGCTGCAATGCGAACGCCGCGTCCTAAACTGCTGGCCATAAACTGTGCGAAACCCATGATCTGCCTCCTCCGAAATGTGAAGTGTTTTATGATGTCAGTGCATTAGATGCGAGGCGGGTACAGAGGTGACAGGTTGTGGGAATCTTCAGACTTTGGTCTGCTTGCGTCAACGGTTCAACACCTCACGCTCGATGAAATTCACCAGACCCACCGTATCATTCAACTCAAACACGGGCACGCCCAACTCGATCGGGTAGTCGGCCACCAGCGCGAACAGTTCTGAGTGGTCGCTGATCAACTCCGTCGTGTGGTCGCGGCGCGACACTTCAATGCGGAGTCTGGCCTCGCGTTTGTAGCCTTCGGTCAAGATCACATCCACATCGCTGAGCGTGGCCGCGATCTCGTCGAGCGTCAGTTCCCGATCGAGCCGGCGCACGACCGCCAGTTTGGCCGGTGAGCCGATCACGGTCCAATCGGCCCCGGCGTGAAAATGCCGATAGGAATCTTTGCCGGGATGATCGATCTCGAACTGGTGCGCATCGTGTTTGATCGTCGCCACGCGGTAACCGCGCCGCTTCAATTCGACAATGAGTTTCTCAATCAACGTGGTCTTGCCCGCGTCCGATTTGCCGACAATGGAGAGGATGGGGATCATGGGTTGGCCTCAGGCCGGCCTCAACCAGACGGTGAAGGCCGCACCGTGGCCGGGTTGACTGTCCACGGTCAGTTGGCCGCCCAGCCGCGCGACGATCTTATCCGAGATGGCCAGGCCCAGACCGGTACCCGGCGCGCCCGATTTGCGGCCCGCTTCGCCGCGATAGAACCGTTGGAACAGGTGAGGCAGATCGACGGCGGTGATGCCGGGTCCAGTGTCTTTGACGGTGATGGTAGCCCAGGTCCGCCCGGCGTCGTCGCGATAAGCCACCGAGACCGTAATCAGACCATTGGGTGGCGTGTAGTTAATGGCATTGGTCAGCAGATTAGCAAAGACCTGAGCCAGCGCCGCCGGATCGGCCTGCGCCATCACCATGCGCTCGGCGGTGTGATAATCGATGGTGTGCTGGCGGCTGGCCGCCAGCGCTGTCCGGTCTTCAATGAGTTGGGCCGTCAGTTGGTTCAGATCGACCGGCTGAAACTCCACCTTAACGGTATCCAGATCCAGCCGCGACAGATCCAGCAGGTTTTCGATCAGGGTCTCCAGCCGGGCCGATTCACGCCGCAGCGTTTGCAGATACTCGTCGTGGCGTTCCGGCTTGCCGCGCGTCAGCAGGCTGATGTACAGCTTGACGTTGGCAATGGGCGTGCGCAGTTCGTGGCTGACGTTGGACACAAACTCGTCTTTCAACCGGTCCAATTCCTTGCGCTGTGTGATGTCACGCTGCACGCCGACGAAGCCCGCCAGCTGGTGGTCGGCGTTATACAACGGCGCAATGGTCAACGCCGCATCATACAGGCGGCCATCCTTGCGCCGATTGACCAGCTCGCCCTGCCAGATCCGGCCGCGCTTGATGGTATCCCACATCTCATGGTACAGCGCCGGCGAGGTTTGGTTGCTCTTCCACAACCGGGGATTCTGCCCCAGTGCTTCACTGGCGTTATAGCCTGTTAGCCGTTCCAGCGCCTGATTGATATATTCGATCGTGCCGGAGATGTCGGTGAAGATGATGCCTTCACCGGCGGTATCCAGAATGGCCGCCGTGCGTTTGCGCTCGTGCTCCAACTCGATCGTCCGCGCCACGACCCGCTCTTCCAGTTCGTCCGCATGGCGGCGCACGGCTTCATTCAGCTGCGCGTTTTCAATGGCGATGGCGGCCTGGTTGGCAAAGGCGGCCACGGTTTCACCCATCTCCTCGGTGTAAGCGCCGGGCGTGGCGCTATCGACGTTGAGGATGCCCAGCAGCCGGCCCTTCACACGCAGCGCCGCGCCGATCCACGATCGGATGTACTCACTGCCAGGATAGGCGATCCAGCGTGGATCGGCCGATGTATCGGCCAGGGTGATCACGCGGAGGTGCGTGGCCCCCCAGCGCTCCTCCAGCGTGCGCCCGGAAATATTGCGGATGATGTCACCCGCCCGGGCCATGTTTGGGAAACCACGGCCGGCGGCCAACTCCAGCCGATCGTCTTCGACCAGCTGCACGGACACGCTGTCATACGTCACCACGCGCGCCAGCAAATCGAAGATGTAATCAAACACTTCATTCAGGCTCATCTGCGCCGTCAGCAGCGCACCCACCGCCTGCAGGGTTTGCGCCAGCCGCAGTTGTTTGCGCTCGGCCTCAAACAGCCGAGCGTTTTCAAACGCAATGGCGGCGTGTCCGGCGATGGCCTGACACAGCGCAATCTCGTCGGGCGTAAACGTGCGGCGCTGGCGGGATTCCCACAACTCGATATACCCGAACACATTTGCTCTGGCGGTCAGTCCCACCGTCAATACCGACCAGCCGCCGTACTGGCGCAAATGCGCCGCGCGGTTGGCGGGCAAATCAGGATCGTCAACGTGGCTGACCTGGACGCCGCCGGGTTGCTGCCAGACCGGCTCGACTCCATAGTCCGTTATCAGATCGTAGGTCACATCCAGGTCAGATACCCGCTCAGGCTCGGACGCGGCCGGCCCGTAATATTCCACCACCACCGTTGACGTGTTGGCGGCTCGATTCCATTCGCAAACGTAAACGCTGGTGGCATCGATCGCGCGCCCCATCTGTTCGGCCAACCGGCTCAACACCGTGGTGAGATTCAGGCTGGACGAGACGGCCGTGCTGGCGGCCAGCAGCGCCGATTGCTCTTTCAGGCC
>JAUQXD010001151.1 GCA_030834835.1 Thermoflexales bacterium
CGTGGCGCTGTACTACAACAAGAGCACCGTGCCCACCCCGCCCGCGACGACAGCTGATTTGCTGAAGCTGGTCAAGGACGGCAAGAAGATCGAGATCAACCAGAACGCCTACCACAACTTCGGTTTCTGGGGCGCGTTCGGCGGCAAGTTGATGGACGACACCGGCAAGTGCGTGGCTGATCAAGGTGGTTTTGCGGATGCGCTGCAGTTCCTGTCTGACCTGAAGGCTGCGGGTGCTGAGTTCCAGACCGACGGCGGCAAGGCCGACACGTTGTTCCGCCAGGGCCAGGCCGACATGATCATCAACGGCCCGTGGGTGCTGGGCGACTATAAGAAGGATCTGGGCGACAAGTTGGGCGTGGCCCCGATCCCCGCCGGCCCTGCTGGTCCCGCGACCCCGCTGGCCGGTGTGGACTACTGGCATGTCAACCCGAACGCCACGCCTGAGCAACAGAAGTTGGCGGTCGATGTGGCGTTGTACATCTTCGGGCCTAAGGGTGCGCAAACCTATGCCGACGTATCCGGCAGCCCGATGGTCGCCAAGGGCGTGACTGCGGCCGACCCGCTGGTCAAGGCCTTCGCCGACGCCGCTGCGGCCGGTTTCGCCCGTCCGCAAAGCGCGGAGTTTGGCAACTACTGGGGGCCGTTTGGTGATGCGGTGACCAAGGTCATGGAAGGGCAGCTGAAGCCCGCGGAAGCGGTGACGGAAGCCTGCGCGGCCATGAACAAGGCCAACGGCAAGTAAGTCTGGATGAGACCCTGAGGGTTTGAATAAAACCCTCAGGGTCTTTTTGTTACCGCTTGATCTCGATCGGGTTTTGTTCGATAATCAATTACCCCTCGAGAAAGGATCTGTGACGATGGCTGCGATCACCCGGAACCAACCCGGCCGTTTTGAGATGTGGCGCAATCGCACGGCCAATATCCGCACCGCCATTCTGTATCTGCTGCCGGCGTTTATCGTCATGGGCATCATCACCTTCTATCCGCTGGTCTATCAGGTGTGGATGTCCACCACCAATTACGGCGTTCAGAATTTGCGCGCCACGGCCCCCGCCCCGGCCGATGTCGGGCTGACGAACTACGAACAGATATTTACCGGCGAATTGCCCGTCGCTATCGCCAACTTCAGTTTTTGGAACGTCCTGGTTTTCAATCTCATTTGGACGTTTACCAATGTGCCGTTTCACGTGATCATCGGCGTGCTGATCGCCGTCTTGCTTAACGTGAAGGGCCTGTGGCTCAAGAAGTTCTATCGGGCCATTTACATCCTGCCCATCGTTATCCCGACACTGGTCATCGCCACCGTCTGGCGCAACATGTACGACGCAGACTATGGCGCGATCAACCTGTTTCTAGCTGAGGTCGGCAAAGTGTTTGGCATCTCGCCGGAAGTCTTTAAGATCAGGTGGATCGATCAGGTTGATTACCCGATCGGCTGGCTGCCGCTGCCGCTGTCATATTTCGCTTTGCTCATCACGAACATCTGGCTGGGCTGGCCGTTTATGACGATCGTCGCCACCGGCGCGCTGCAGAGCATTCCGGGCGACCTGTACGAGGCCGCTTCGATCGACGGGGCCTCGCCGCGCCAATCGTTCTTCGCGATTACGGTGCCATTGCTGCGCCCGGCCATGATTCCCGCGGCCGTGTATGGCATCGTGACGACGTTCAATCTATTCAACTTGATCTACCTGCTCTCCGGCGGCGGGCCGTTGCGCAAGACCGAGATTTTGGTGACGACGGCCTATCGCCTGGTGAATGAGAATCGCCTGTATGGCGTGGCCGCAGCCTTCAGCGTGATCATCTTCTTCGTGCTGCTGGGCCTGACGCTGCTCACGAACCGCATTACCAAAGCCACAGAAAGGTACGATGCGTAATGGCCACTCAAAGCGCAACCTTACCCACGCCCGCTGCCGCTGCGCGATCCAAACCTAAGCGCGAATTGCCGTTGGGGAAGCAGCTGCTGTATCAGGCGATTCTGTTGTTTGTCGCCTTCATCACCATCTTCCCCATCCTGTGGGTGGTCAGCCTGTCGCTCGATCCGCGTGACATCTCGCGCCCGACCGACCTGAACCTGATCCCGCCCGGTGCGTCGCTGAAAGCTTATGAAAAGGTCATGCAGCAACCCACGGCGAACCCGGTGACCTTTGGCGAACTGGCCTTGAACTCACTGAAGCTCGCCACCGGCACGGCGCTGATTTCCACGTTGATCGGTGTGAGCGCGGCCTATGTCTTCTCACGCTTCGACTTTCGCGGCCGGCGTTTGCTGATGCTGATGGTGTTGATGGTGTTGATGCTGCCGTCGATCGGCACGATCGCGCCGCTATTCGTGATGCTCAATAAGATCACGGTGGGCACCGGCCCGGAGGCGTTTAAACTGCGCAACTCGCTGTGGGGGGTGGGTCTCGCCATCGTGTCGGGCGCGCTGCCCTTTGCGATCTGGAACCTGAAGGGTTACCTGGATACCATCCCGCGTGACCTGGAAGAAGCGGGCCGCATCGACGGCGCATCGTACAATCAAGTGTTCTTCCAGATCATTTTGCCACTGGCCGTGCCCGCCCTGGCGGTGACTACGTTCCTGGGCTTCCTGAGTGGTTGGACGGAATTTGCGCTGTCATGGCAGTTCCTGACCCAGCCCAAAGACTTTACGCTATCAATGTCGCTGTGGAACATGACCGGTCAATACGCCGGCAATACGCCGTGGAGCAACTTCGCGGCGATGGCGTTGTTAGTCGCGGCGCCGGTTGCAGTGGTGTACCTGGCGCTGCAAAAGTACATCATCGGCGGCCTCACCATCGGCAGCGTGAAATAGCGT
>JAUQXD010001152.1 GCA_030834835.1 Thermoflexales bacterium
GCTCGATGAACTGGTACTGCATGGCGGGAATATTCTTCGCGGCAGTTTGATCGTACGAGAAGAACACGATGACGGCAATCACCAGCGACACGAACGTGCCGACGGCCGCGATGATCTTGATCGCCTTCGCGCGATCGGACGGCATCAGCAGGATGATCGTGCCCGCCACAATCGGGGCACAGGTCATGACAGTCAAAAATGGAAAGTTCATATCTTGAGCCTCAAGAGAACGATCTTGCTCATTGTTCGCTCCGCCGTCCTCGGCGAAGCGAGCGGCAAAGTTAGCCGCCCAGTTTTATCAGATTCACCACCGATTCGTTGATCACACCCATCAACCACATCGGATACAGGCCAATCGCCAGCATCAGCACCAGCAGCGGCGCCAGCGCCAGCGTCTCGGTGCGGTTGATGTCGGTCATTTCCGCATGATGCAGCAATTCGTGATTGAGCGGGCCGTGCAGCACCTTCTGGATCGCCTTCAACACATACGCGCCCGTCATTAACAGGCCAACTGCGGACAGCGCCGTGTAGAGCGTGAAGACCGGCCACGCTCCGCGCACCACCTGGAATTCCGCCGGGAAACCGGCCAGACCAGGCAAGCCCAGATTCGCCATCGCGCTGAAGATCATGATACCGCCGTAGATCGGCATGACCGTCCACAGGCCGCCGAGCTTGGTCAAATCGCGCGTGTGCGCCCGATCGTACACGATGCCGACCAGGGCAAACATCGCCGCCGCCGACAGGCCGTGCGCGAACATCTGCAAGACCGCACCATTGACGGCGATCACGGCGCTTTCTTTCATCGCCGGATCAGTGCTGCCAAACGAGGCCGCCGCCACCGCGATGCCCATCACCACAAAGCCCATGTGATTGACCGATGAATAGGCCACCAAACGTTTGAAGTCATTCTGCCCGTAAGCGGCCAGCGCCGTGAAGATGATGCCCGCCAGCGCCAACAGTGCCAGGATCGGCGCGAAGTTGGCCGCCTGGGCCGGGAAAAACGGCAGGACCACTCGGAGGAAACCGTACGCCCCCAACTTCAACAGCACACCCGCCAGCAGCATCGAACCTGCCGTCGGCGCTTCCGTGTGCGCATCGGGCAGCCACGTGTGGAACGGCCAGATCGGCACTTTGATGGCAAACGCGATCACGAACGCCCAGAACGCGATGTCCTTGACGGTCGCCAACGGTACGCCCAATACTAACGCCCCGGAGAACGTCGGCCATGTGGCGGCGATTTCGGGGATGCTGTACGTGCCCAACGC
>JAUQXD010001153.1 GCA_030834835.1 Thermoflexales bacterium
AGAAATTCAAATTGTCGCGCGCCGAGAGCGTGGGATACAGTGCCAGGTCTTGCGGCACCAGACCGATGTGGCGTTTTACGTCGGCCGCTTGCCTGACCAGATCAAACCCAGCGACGGTGGCCGCGCCGCTGGTAGGCGCCAGCAGGCTCGACAGCATGGCGATGGTCGTGGTCTTGCCCGCGCCGTTTGGCCCCAGAAAGCCGAAGATTTCGCCCTGCCTGATGGCAAAACTCACGCCGCGTACGGCGGGTTCGGCTGCGCCCGGATACTTCTTAACGAGGTCGGTTACTTCAACGATGTTGGTCATGGGACTCCTTTGGAAACCTGTCAGGTGGGGCACGTGATTCAGGCTGCTCGACGACTTGATGCCCCACCTGACAGGTTGTTCATTTGCGCTCAGTTTATCAAAAACCAATCGGGCTGTGACGTGCCGATCGGGCTATTACGGGGCACATTCGCGCGATAGGCCGATCGGCCCCCTCTCCTGAGAATCGTTTTTCATTCTCAGGAGAGGGGGAGGGGTCGAAGATGCCGCACGTTTCTGGCGGCGTGAGGCGTAACACAAAAAGGGCGAGCATCTCGCTCGCCCTTCTCGAATCCGGCAAGTTGAACGGCCTACCGGCGCTGCACCAGCATCAGCAAACCGCCCAGAATCAGGAAGACCGGCCAGACCTGGCCCAGGAAGGCCACGACGTTGACGGCCGAGCCGCCGATGAGGAGCGCGCCGCCAATCAGGCCGATGATGGTGGCCGGGAACAGCGCCCAGACCTGCGTCTGCCTGGTAAAGATGGAAGACAGTACCGTGATGAGCGCGAAGCCGCCCGCCAGCGAGACCAGGAATAGCCCGCCGCGCGCCGGTTCCGCCAGGCCCCAGAACACATTATCGGTCAGGAACGAGCCGACGCCGATGCCCATGAGAATGCCGCCTGGCACCATCAGGCCGGGGTTGCGCTGCGCGATCGAGGCCAGGATGAAGATGCCGCCCAACATCGGCAGGAACAGGTGATCGACGCGGATGATTTGACCGGCCAACAGCAGCAGGCCGACGGCGATGAGCAAGATCCCGCCCGTGGCGCGATTGCGGGTTTCAGTGGTAGCAGTGGTGGTCATGATGCTTCCTCCAGGGAATGTTTTCAGATTTGCGTCCATCATAACAAAATCCGACCGGCATGTGATGTGCCGGTCGGACTATTGCGAGTCATATCTTGGGCGTAGGTCTAAAGTCGGAACTCCCTTCCCCTGTCGCGCCTTTTCGACGGGGGAAGGGGCGGGGATGGGGGTTACACCAACCCCAACTCCTTCGCCCGTGCCACCGCCTGCGCCCGATCGCGCACCTCCAACTTGCTGAGGATGTTGCTGACGTGGTTTTTGGCCGTGCCTTCGGCGATGAATAATTTCTCGGCGATTTCTTTATTGCTCAAGCCCGCGGCGATCCATTTGAGGACTTCTATCTCTCGATCGGATAACTCACTCACGACAGTTGATTTCGGAGCAGGGGCGGGTGCTTGCGTAAACAAGTTCACCAACTTGCGCGCCATCTCCGGCCCGATCGGACTCTGCCCCTTCGCGGCCGATCGAATCGCTTCGGCCAATTGCTCCGACGGCATGTCCTTGAGCAAGTACCCAATCGCGCCTGCGCGCAGGCCCGCCATCAAATACTCGTCGTCGCTGAAGGTGGTCAACATGATGATCTTGGTATCGGGCAGGACGGCTTTGATGGTCTGTGTCGCCGCGATGCCATCGACGCGCGGCATCTGGATGTCCATCAGGATCACGTCGGGTTTCAGGCGTTTCGCCAGATCGATCGCCTCTTGTCCGTCGGCGGCCTGGCCCACAATCTCGATGTCGTCGGCCAGCGCCAGCAGCGTGGCTAAACCTTCACGCATCAAGCGCTGATCGTCGGCGAGCAGAACGGTGATGGGAGTCATAGAATTCTTTATTCACGAAGGCCACCAAGAAACACGAAGGACAACTTAGTGATCTTCGTGTTCTTCGTGGATCAGTTTCCAATCGGCAGCATCACTTCGATCTGAAAGCCGCCGTCGGGATGATTGTCCGCGCTTACGGTTCCATTCAATGCGGCAGCGCGTTCGCGCAGGGCAGTTAAGCCAACGTTGTCTTCATCGTGCCGACGGCCCACGCCATTATCGCGGATGGACAACTGAACCTGAGTCGCCGCGTAGGCCAATCGGATGTGGGCGGAACTGGCGTGCGCGTGCTTGCGGATATTCGTCAACGCTTCCTGTGTCGCGCGATAGATCACCGTTTCCACTTCGGGCGTCAACGCGCGCAGCTGGCCGTTCTGCTCGAAGGTCACAATCAAGCCTGCTTCGCGCGCGGTCGCAGCCAGGCTTTGCAGCGCATCGGGCAGCGGCCGATCTTCGATCGGGGAGGGGCGCAGCGCCGCCACGGAGCGCCGCACTTCGGACAGCCCTTCGGACGCAAGTTCTTTGGCGCGCTTCGCGGCTTCCAGCGCCTTGTTCGGATTCGATTCGAGCAGTTTAGTGACCACTTCCAACTGCACGTTGATCACGGTGAGATAGTGCCCCAGACTGTCGTGCACTTCACGGGCGAGCCGGTTGCGTTCGCGCATCGTCGCCAGCTGCCCGACCTGAGCGGCGTATTCGGCCAGTTGCTGATGAGCGGCTTCCAATTGCTGTCGCGCCAGCCGTTCGTTTTCAGTGGCGCGCGTGAAGACGCTCATGAAGAGGAAACCCGCGCCCAGCCCCAGCAGAATCTGCATGCCCGCCGACACGCCCGCGCCGATGGTGAAAGCCAGCGACAGCACCCCCAGCAACAACCCGTTGACCAGCGGAGACAGTCGGCGCGGCAAGCTGGTTTCGATGACGCTGACGGTGATAAACGACAACATCGTGGTGAGGAAGTAGTAATCGCTGATGATCGTCAATCCGATCAAGAGCGCGGTCTGCACGAGCAGTGAGACAACCAGCCATTTGGCCGGGAGCGGATCGTAATGCGTGGTGCGGTTAAGGATCAGCACAAACGCGCCGACGCCCAGCACGTACAACAGCCAGCGGCCGTCGCTCAGTTCCGGGGCTTGCACGATGAGGGTGACGATCGAGAAGGCCGCTACCGTCGCATACATCGCGACATATTCGTTGAAAGTGGATTGGGTCGAGTTGGCGTGGGTGGGTTGAGCGGACATGATCGGCTTTTCCTCGCAAGGCGCAGCCGCGCTGGCTGCGCCCTGCGAAGTATACCGCATCCGCCGTCGGTACAACAAATCCAGCGTGCTTACGGCTGTGACAGCGCTTGCGTGTCGTCAAGCGGCAATCGATCGATCAGCCGCCCGGTCTTGAACAGCGTCTGCCGCGTCCATTGTACGAGTTGCTCAGCGGGTGGTCGCGCATCGAAGCGCAGCATCTGATCGACGTGACCGGGATTGAGGCCGTAGGCCGCCAGCGCGACGGGATAATGCCGGGCCACGGCCCGGGCGATCTCGTAGCCTTCACGCGCATAAGCCCACATCGCTTTGAGCGGCTGCTCTTTGTCTGCCTTGACCGGATGAAACAGACCTTTTAACGGCAAACAGGCGATGCGTTGCTGCCGTTGTCGATAATGCAGGTTGATCAACGTCTCCACGCCAAAGCGCGAAGTGCGCAAGACATCCAGCAAAGGCAGGAGATCGGCGCGCCACACGGCCCGTTGACCGGACAACCAATGCAGGAAGGGCGTGTGCCGATCGGGATCATTGGTCAGGTCGTCACGCACCGGGTAGCCGATCACCATCTCGGCGGCGCGCGCCCACAAGGGGCTAAGGATTTGCGCGGCAAAGTCGGCGCTCCAGTTGTGCAGGTCGGCGTCGACGTAGAGCAGGCTGTCGCTGTGCGCCAACTCGGCGGCTTTGGCCATCGCATAGGCCTTACCGCGATTCTGCTCGAAACACAGGCCAATCACGCGCCCGGTCTGCGCGGCTTGCCGGATGATATCCGGCGTCGCATCGGCTGAACCGTCATCCACCACGATGATCTCGTCGATGAAGGGTGTCAGTCGCAGTGCTTCGATCACGCCGCCGATCGTTTTTGCTTCGTTGTAGGCACACACGATCGCGGTGCAGGTGGGCCGTGATTCAACTTGAGTCAGAGTCAGTTCCAAATCGTTCATGATCATGGGCCTCAGTTGTTGAGAGTTGGAGTGCGCCGCAGCGTTGCCACGCCGAGCAAGCCGGCGGTCAGCAGGATGCTGAGCCACGCGAACCAGTCGCCCACTTGCCCGTACAAGGTGCGGGTGCCGCGCGTAGGCAAGTCGGCAAACATGAGGCGTAACTTCGTCGTGAAGAAATCCTGCGAGGCCAGCACGTGGCCGCGATGATCCACCGCCATCGACGTGCCTTCGTTGACCATGCGCATGATCGAAAAACCATTCTCTACCGCGCGCGGCAGACCGACCTCAGTGTGATACAGCCGCGTCAGATACGTGTCGAATGCAGGCACGAGCATGATGTCAACGTGTTGTTCAGACGCCTGTCGCACGAGCGCGGGAAAATCTAGATCGAAGCAGATGACGCTGGACAGGCGACCATACGGCGTCTCGATCGAGTGCAGCTGCCCATCGGACGTGGTGGCGTACCACGACATGCTTTTCTCGTATTCGTAAGCGATTTCGCCTTGCGGTGTGATCAGCGTCAGGCCATTGAAACCGCTCGTGTCGCCATAGCGCAGCAGCAGATATGCAGGCATCAGATAAACTTGATGTTCACGGGCGAAGTCCTGCGCGCGCTTGAAGAAATCGGCCTTGTGCTCCGGCGTGATGACGGCAGCGCCTTCCGACCAGAAGATGATCTTCGCGCCGCTGTGGACGGCCTGTTCGCTTTGGGCAAAGAGATCGTCTTCCAATGCTTGCATTTCCGGCGATGCCGCTTGAACCTGATCGCGCGGCGTGCCCCGATCGAGCCACACGTCCCAATAGTTTTGCGCGTGCGCCACGATCACGCCCGCAACACGCACGGTCGGCGCTTGTGGCCGCTCGATCACCAATCGCAAGCCGCCGTAGATCAGTACGCCCACCAACACCGCAGCGTACACAGTCACCGGCCCGCGCGCACGTCGAACATCAAAGCCGTGTTCCCATAGAGCATTGATCACAGGCGCAGCCCACAAGACCAGAAATTCGATACCCCAGATGCCCGTCACCGCCGCGATCTGCAACAGCGGTTCGTTGTAGAACTGGCTGGGGGCTAACGTCAACGACGTGCCCAATCCCAAAGGTAGAATGCTGATGATGTAATCCAGCGTAACAAACGTCGCGGGAAAGATCAGCGTGCAGGCCACACCCGATAGGCGCGGCGCGGCGCGGCGAAGCGATCAGCGAACAGCGCGACGAACAGCGGCGACGCGGCGACAAAGAAAAAGACCACTTCCATCCACGGTTCCATCGGCCAGCCGTAGGGCAATTGCATCTTATTGGGTCAGCAACGCGAGCAGATAGTCGTGATCCCAAGCGGCCTTGAGGCGTTTGTTCTGCGTACCCAGTTTGGTGGTTTTGTCCTGTTTCAGTAAATTGAGTGCGATGTGCCGCACGACGGC
>JAUQXD010001154.1 GCA_030834835.1 Thermoflexales bacterium
GCTGCAAACAAATAGCGGCCTGGCGTCAGATTAACGAGCTGACGCCAGGCCGCGATAGATCGTGGCACCCATACTGTGATGTGGCTTATGTGCCCAGCCGCATCAAGATGCGGACGATTACATAGGTCGAGATGCGCTGCACCGATTTGCGATCGTCACCGTCCATGATCCGATCAGTCATTCGCAACTGGGTCAGAATCTTCTGCAGTGACTCATCATAGGGCACGTCGCGCACAAAGCCCGTGACGCGCACCCGAACACGCGGTGACAGGCTTACATCCAGGCCATCGCTGGTGCGCCCGTACGGAAAGCGTAGCGTCACGTAGTGAGCGCGCCGCAGGGGTAACTGCTGCTGCGGATCGAGCCGTAGATCAGCGTGATCTTCAGGCCGCAGTTCTTCGGCGAAACGATCGTAGATCGAGAGCCGCGCGAAGATGTCAGGGGGCGGGTCTTCGTCGCCTTTCTTCCAGCCCGGCGGTTTGCGGCTGTTGCGCTCCCAGACGCGCTGGACGATACCCGATAAACGGATTTCGTTGGCATCGAAGACTTCCAGCCGCGCGCCCGGCGAAGTCGCCGGAACGGCAGCAGAGGTCGTGGTCATGATCCTCCTTATAATCAAGAGAGTAGGTGAAGATACAGGCTGAGAGGCCGGGCCGTGACAAGCGATCATGCGATCGAGTGGATTTCACCACGACCCGGCGGAATTGATAAAACCGTTTCTCGATTGTTAAAGAGCCAGACCGGGCGCGCCGATGACACGCCCGGCCGGTTACGGGGTCGCGATGCGAACCTGCGCGACCCCGGTCCGCTGGATCACGATCTGCGGCGCAATGCTCGGAAACAACAGCGTCACATCGGCGCGGGTCGTGACCAGCACCGTGTCGTCAGCCTCGTCAACTTGAATCGCGACGACGACGACATCGGTGCCGCGCGGGCGCAGGAAGGATGCATTCGAATCGGCATACTCCTGCGCCAGCACGTATTCGTTACCGCTGAAGCGCACTTCCCCGCTGTCGAGGTAATGCGCGATGTCCACTTCGCGCACGGCGGCTTCAGCGGCCGCATCGGCGGCTTTCTGCACGTCACCGGCGGCGCGGAAGTACCGCCCGCCTTCAACGGTCAACACCAGCAGTGGAAAAGCGACGAAGCCCAGAAACAACGCCCACCAGACAAGCGCGAAACCCTCTTCGTTGTGCCGGCTTGAGCGCTGCATCTCACCAGCCCTCACGCCGGAACGAGGCCTGCCCGCTCACCGCGATCGACTCGGACGGCAAGCCGGCAAACAGGCCACCGAGGAAGCCAATGAAGTTCGGCACAAGGTAGGTCACGCGAATGGTGAGTTCACTTCCGACGACACCGCCCGGCGCGAGCGCGGTCACCTGCGGATCGCCCGCTGAAAAACTGGTAAAGGCGACGCGTTTGGCTTCAGCCACGGCGTAGCCGGCCGGGTTCACCTGCGCAACCGAACCGACGCGCGCGCCCTGGCGGGCCGCTGCTTCCGCTGCGCTGCCTGCGAAGGCCGTCACACCAAACTGGATGATGACGAACGACACCAGCAGCACGAGGGGCAGCGTCAGCGCCATCTCGACCAGGCCGCTGCCGCGTTCGGCGTCTCGTTCGCTCACGCCCTGATCCATCGCTACCCTCCCAACGCGGCGACCACTTCGCCAAACTTGCCGACGATGTTGACGCCCAGCGCCTGCAGCATCCCGATTGCCACGATGACGACCAGGCCCAGAATCAGGGCCATTTGCACCATCTCACTGCCGATCTCGTTTTCCGGCACATCGTCGGCCGGCGGTGCAGCGAACATCACATAGAGTGTCTGTTGGAGTCGAGTCACAAATTGAGACATGAGGATTCACCTCCCTTCCATCATAGTTTTCGATCGCGCTCGATCGACTATCACTCACTGCGCGACCTTGCCGCGCTGCTGCGATACCACATACAGCATCCAACGCTCGGTGCGCGGCAGGGTCGTTTGCGGTAAGGCCGGCAACTGCCAGCGGCCGCACAACTGTTGAAAAGCCAGCGTGAGATCGTCGGTCACGAACAGATCGCTGTGCAGCGCATCGATCGACAGCACGCGCACCTCGCGCCATGAATCGCCGATCAGATTCGTCAACGCTTTGCGTTTCACCAATCGCCGCACTTGCGCGTCAGGAATCGGCGTAAACACGAAGCGCTGGAAGCCCTGACCGAGACCGACGATGGCCGGCAGCGGATCGAGCACCAATCGCTCGACCTGATCGATGCCGGGATGCTCACCCGTCACGTCCAACCCCACCTGATTGAGCATACGCACGATCCAGGCCTCGTCGATCGCCAGATGCTCACGCCGTGCCAGGCGTTCGGCTTCGCTGCGCAGCCGCAGATCAGCCCGTGCCCACGCGTTGAAGGTGGTCACGCGGGCCCGTTGATGCTGTAGCAGGCCCAGCCACACAATGCCACCCAGCCCCAGGAGACCCAGCGCCACAGACGTAAAGTTGATGACCGACGAAGTCACGGTGGGCGCAGCCAATATCTCCGCCTGTTGACGCAACGGAAACGATCGCGCCCGATCGAGCGCTAACGGCTCGACCTGTGACGTCATCCAGCCAGCGGGTGGAATCACGCGGACACGAGCCAGTGGATCAACCGGCACGGCATACGCGCCGCTCGCATCCGTGATCAGGGTTTGCTCGCGCCCCACTGCCTCAACCATGACAGCAACGCCTGAGAGACCACGTTCGTCGACATCTTGCACGCCATTGGCGTTGAGATCTTCAAACACCACCCCGATCAACAGCGGAGCCGAAGGCGACAGCCCCGTAATATTCGCGGCAACCGTAGCAACTGCTTCAACGGGGCCGGTTGACACGGCTTGATCCGAGGCCGCGTCTCCGCCTGCGGGTGTGGGCGATCGGTCGATTGAACCCGACTGCGGCGTGGGCGAATTGGTCGGGAGAGGTGGCTTGGTGGGCAGCAGCCCGATCGGTGCTTTCGTCGGCAATTCCATCGGCACAGGCGTGCTCGTCCACGGCTCTTTGGTGGGCAGGTTGGTCGCCGTCGGCTTGAGCGGCGGCACAGCGGTGGGTTTGATCGGGTCTTTGGTTGCAGGTTCAGGACCCGGATCAACCGGCGGCTTGGTCGGCACTTCGATCGGTGCCTTGGTGGGCGGTTCCTGCGCTACGACGCGATCGGCCGGTGGTCGCAACGCCAATCCCAACACGCCGAGCCACAAGATCGCTGAGATGGTGAAGCGCAGGCGGATCGTCCGGCTCACGCGGTCACCTCCCGCGCCGCCTGATTGATCAAGCGCCGCACAGACTCCTGCGCATTCTGGCGAACGATCGGATGCTGATCCTCACTGCCGACTTGCGCCAACCGCTGCCGAACCTCGGGCGGCACATCGTCCAAACTGCCCAGCAGCTGCGCCGCGGTGGCGCGCAGATAATGACTGCGATCGTCCAGCAGATCGGCCAACGGCGCCGCAATATCAGCCGGTTGCTCCTGCGCGATAACATTGGCGACAAAGGTGCGCAGCGTCGCGTTCCGCAAAGCCAGGATCAAATAGCGCGTCCGTGCGCTGGGTACTGAGGCCACCGGCGCCATCATGGCTTCACCACCGCCAGGTCATACCAGCGATCGGGGCCGACCGACTGCGCGTTGTAGGGCGTGACCTGGAGATACAGCGTCGTCGCGGCACTCACAGTCCATGTCAAACACGAGGCCCGCGTCGTGAGCGAGCAATCATCATTCAAGGCGAGTTGCGTCACGCCGTTCGAGGCATACAAGCGCAAGACGGTGTCCGTGTCCGACGACAGGCCACTGGTCGTGAGAATGTATGTGCCCGGTGTCACGTCGAGCCGCGCCCAATCCACATCACTCGCGGGATAGAAGTTGCGATGTTGCAGCACACCGTCGGCGCTGATCGACTTCGCCTCGCTGTACACATTGTCCGGCTCATAGCGATCCACATTGGGATCGAAGTTGCGGGCCAGAATCGGCAGATAAACCTTGCCGCCCGTCGACAGCTGCACCCGAATCGTGGCCGTGATCGTTGTGACATTGCCCACCGCATCAAAGGCGGTCGCCGTGATCGTCTGGGTGCCCGTGATCAAGTTCAGCGTCTGCGTGAAGGCGCCGGTCAGGCCATTCAACACTTGCGTTGTGTTGTTTGTCTGGATCGTCGTCGAGACTGCGCCCGTCACCAGGCCGCGCAGCGCATAGGTCGTGGTGTAGATCGCCTGACCATTCGAGAGATTCGTGAAGGACAAAGCCGGCGGCACGTTATCGACAAAGACCGCGATCGTCGCCGGTGACAGCAGCCGCACGTTTCCCGCGCGATCAGTGGCGCGCCCTTGCAAGAGATGCGACACGCCGTCTTCATCAGGGATGGCCCAGTTCCATAGCCACGGCTTGGTGAGCGACGCCGAGTTAAACGTCGCGCCGTTGTCGATCGAGACTTCGATCTTCGATAAACCTGTGCCGTCCGTCGCCGAGCCGATGACGGTGTAGGCATGCGTGCGGATGATCTGGCCCAGCGTGGGATCGTCGATGCTCATTTGTGGAACCACGCGATCGATCGTGATGGTGATCGGCGCCGTCGCGGTTGCATTATTCGCAGCGTCCGTGGCGCGCGCCAGCATCAAATGCGATAGTCCATCTTCGATCGGCGTCGACCAGACATACGACCAACTCGTCGTGCCAGACGCCGGTGACCAGTTCAAGCCGCCATTCGTCGAGACCTCCACTTTGCTCAGGCCGCTGTTGTCGCTGGCGACGCCGGCGATCGTGAGACTGGTGCCACTGATGATCTGATTCGCTGCGGGTAGCGTGAGCGTGATGACGGGCGGCACCAGATCGCACACCGTCGAAACCGCCTGCGTGTTCGACGATCCGGCATTGCCCGCGAGGTCTTTTGCCCGCACCTGGAATTGATACGTAGAGTTGCACCCGCCGTTGTACGTCGCAGCGAGAGTCGTGATATTGCTCAACCACACCGAG
>JAUQXD010001155.1 GCA_030834835.1 Thermoflexales bacterium
CTTTGGTTTTGATCGCGGCCCGATCGGCTGTGTGCTGTTGCATGGTTTCACCGCCGCGCCGAAAGAGATGCGGCCGCTGGGCGAGTATCTGGCCGAACGCGATTTTACCGTGCGCGGCGTGCGGCTGGCCGGACACACCACTTGCCCGGAAGACCTGGCGCGTACCGCGTATCGCGACTGGGTCGCCTCAGCGGAAGCGGCGATCGATGAAGTGCGGGGCCGTTGTCGCCGCGTGTGGGTGATCGGGTTGTCGTTGGGCGGCTTGATTGGCCTGCATTTAGCGGCGAATCAGCGTGTTGACGGCGTCATCGCACTCGCGCCGCCCATCCTCATCCCTGATTGGCGTGTGCCGCTGGCGCGCTTCATCGCGCCGTTCAAACCGTACACGATGAAGGGCCTGGCAAATCTGCATGATCCGGTCGCACTGGCTGAGCATGCGGACTATACACGTTTTCCCACGCGCGCCGTGGCCCAGATGTATGCGCTGATCCGACTGGTGCAGCGTGAACTGCCGCAAGTGACAGTGCCGCTACTGTTGATCCACGCGCGGCACGATGAAGTGGTGGCGCTGCCCGGCGCAGACTATATCTGGCGGCGCGTCAGTTCGACCGACAAAGCGCGGGTGGTGGTGGAACGCGGCGGCCACATCATCACGGAAGATTATGATAAAGATGTGGCGTTTGTCCGGATCGAAGCATTCTTAGCGAAACATTCTCGCCCGCTGTGACGTGTTGCGTGGTGCGTGTGGTGTCACGTAACCCGTATCACGTAATACGCATCACTCGTCACTCATCACTCGTTATCCACCATGTCCCGAGACAACAAGTTCATCACGTTCGCGCTGTTCTTATGGGGCGCGGGCGAGGGCCTCTTTTTCTACATTCAGCCACTCTACATGGAGCAGCTGGGCGCGACGCCCGCCGAGATCGGCGCGGTGCTGGCGCTGGCGGCGTTCCTGACCGCGTGCTCGTTCATCCCCGGCGGCTGGCTGGCCGATCGTTTTGACCCGAAGAAAGTTATGATCTTCGGGTGGGCGCTGGGCGGCGTGGCCGCGTTGTGGATGGGATTGGCGCCCGACTGGCAGGCGTTTGTGCCGGCGATTCTGGCCTACAACCTCTCCGCGTATTGCATTCCCGCTATCAATAGCTACATCGTAGAAGCCAGCGGTGATGCGCCGCTGGAGCACACCATTACGGTGACGTTTGCGGGCTATGCGGCGGGCAGCATCGTCGCGCCGTTTGCGGGCGGGCAGCTGTCTCAGATCATCGACACGCACTGGCTATACGTCATCGGCAGCGGTTTCTTTGCGATCTCGCTGTTGACGGCGCTGCAAGTGCGCAGTCATGCGGCGCACCGGGGGGCGTCGATCTCGATCGGGCGGCAGTTGGCCCACTTACGGCCCGCCGCGCCGTTCTTTATCCGCATGGCGTTTGTGTTCTTCACGCTGATGATCGGCGCGACGCTGCCCGCAAATTATCTGGGTGAGCAGGGCTGGAGCCTGAGCGATGTCAATACCTGGGGCGGCACGCCGCAGGCCATCGGCATGATGCTGCTGGCAATCGGGCTGGGCCGCATCGCGGCCGGGCGGCGGCGGCGTGGCCTGCTGCTGGGGCAGGGGCTGGTCTTTGGGGCGATGGTGATGTTCATGCTAACCACCCCGGCGCTGCGCCTGACCGGAGCGGTGGGTTTCTTCTTGCTGGGCGGCGTCGCGCCCGTGCGCGAGTTGTCTAATGCGCAGATCGCCAATCAACTCAGCCGTGAGGTGCGCGGCCTGGCGCTGGGCGTGAACGAGACGATCTTTTCGCTGGCGCGAGCGGGAGCCGCCGCACTGGCAGGTGTCCTGTTTACGCTCGATCCACGTTGGCCGTTCGTGGCTGCGATCGCGCTGATCCCGATCGGGCTGGCGTGGGTCTGGTTCTCCAGACCGATCGCGGTGCGCGGCGCCATGCGCGGCGAAGAAATCGTCGTGATGGCTTCGCCGGGCAATGTCGTGATCGAGTCGGTGGAAGATTGAATTGGGTGATACAATTTTG
>JAUQXD010001156.1 GCA_030834835.1 Thermoflexales bacterium
CCATCGACCACCTGACCATACGCCTTGCTCAGCCAGAAGATCGAATAGCTCAGCCACGAATTCTTGCCGCTGAAGAACTGATAGACCGACGACGTGCCGCCGCCGAAACTGGCCAGATACGCGGCTGCGCGCTCCGGCCCAACCTGCTGTCGATACGCTTCCGACTCGGCCACGGACTTGCGCGCGGGTACGCCCTTGATCACGCCGGCTTCACTGGTCAGATACGTCATCCATTGCCAGCACGCTTGCCGGGCCGGCGTGTCCGCCGAGATGTAGTAGCCGTTGCTGGAAATGTAGTTGCCGCTCGCCGGGCCAGCTGTGCCAATCGGGAGGGCCACCACCCCGATGTTCATCTTCGATCGATCGCTCCCCGTCAGGTTTGGCGCTCCCGCGTAAGTAGTCCACATCGCCGCGCGGCCGTTATCGATCAACCCTTCGCGCTCGCTCAACGCGCCCGTGGCTTTGCTGAGCAGTTCGGCAAAGTCCGTGATGAAGGCCGGTTTCACGTCATGCTTGCTGTGCAGATCGGCATACCACTGCATGGCCTTCCGCATGGTCGCATCGTCAAAGACCGTGGCGGGTGGCGTGACCGAGGTATCGACTACCTTCGCGCCGAGCTGCTGCAGCATCAGGATCAAGTCGGTGCTCTCATAGTAGTCGCCGACAAAGCCGTATTGCTTGTTGTCGTCCGCGCCTTTGGTTAGCGATTTCGCCGTCGCCAGAAAATCATCCGTGGTCCAGCCGGTCTTGGGATACGCCACTTTGGCCGTATCGAACAGATCTTTGTTGTACTCGATGACATACGGCGTGACCTCGGCCGGCAGCGCCCACAACTGGCCCTGTTCGGTAAACTGCTCGATCGTCGCCGGATAGAAGTCGGCTTTGTCAAACGACTTATCGGCGTCGAGGAACGGCTCCAGGTTCAGGATCGCCTCCAGATTCTTCGGGTCTTGCAGGCTGGGCGCCCACATGAAGCAATCGACATCTTTCGCGACATCGGGAATGTCCAGCGCGACGTTGGAAAAATCGGCCTGCTTGATCTCCACCGCGATATCGGGATGCGCCTCGGTGAAGCGCTTCGCCAGATCACGATAGGCCTGCACGTTAAACAGGCCCGTGCCGATTGAAAACTTGATCGTCGTGGCCGCCTGATTCACGGGCGTGGCCTTCGGGGCCGCCACCACCACAGTCGGGACGGGCGTAGCATCCGCGCGTTTTTGAGCCGCTTCCGCGAGATCGGACTTGGCTTTGGTTTGTGCATCGGCCAACGCGTCCTCGATCGATTTCTCACCTTTCAAGATCGACTCGATGCCGTCACTCAGCGCGGAGGTGTCGGCCTGCATATCGAACGTGGCCGTGTGATCGATCGCGAAGCGCAGCGCTCCCGCGAATTCCTTGTCGGCCTTGTCCAGATAGCCGCTGCTCGCCAACACCGATCGGCGCGCGGACATCTGCGTGAACAGCGTGCCATAGCCTTTGGGCGGCTGTTGGCTCAAGTAGTTCATCCAGCGCCATGCGGCATCAGGATGCGCACTGCCCGAACTCATGACTACGCCGCTGGGATAAACCGGCGAGGTGCGCGAGTCGGCCGCATCGACCGGCAGCGGCACGATGCCGGATGTGGCTACTTGCTGTTTGCGGATTTGCCACGAGACGCCGGAGTCCACCCACATCGCGGCCTTGCCCGCCTGGACCAACTTGTAGCCTTCGGGCAGATTGGCGACGCTGACCTCTCCGGTCATTTCAAAGTACGGCGTCGATTTGTCCTTCAAATATAGATCGACATACCACTGCACCGCCGCTTTCACTTCGGGCTTGTCGAAGAGCGGCGTGGCCGGATCGGTGGACTTGTCCATGAGCGCCGGGACGCGCGGCCCGATGAACAAGATCGGCTGCGGAAACGCCTGCACAAAGCCCCATTGCTTCACTGTGTCGCCGTCGCGCAGGGTCAACGTTTTGGCCGCCGCAGCGAAGTCCGCCCACGTCCAACCCGGTTCGGGATACTTGACGCCGGCCTTGTCAAAGGCTTCTTTCTCGTACACGATGAACTGATATTCGGCGGCAGTAGGCACGCCCCACGTGCCGCCGTTCCACTGATATTGATCCAGTGTGTTCGGCAAGAAGTCATCGGGCCGGAACGACGCATCGTTGTCGATGAACGGCTTCAGGTCGCGGATCAACTTTTTCTCGCTCCAGCCCTGATAACCCGGCGACAAACTGATCACATCGGCGGCGGCGGTCATTTTTTGATCGGCGTCGTCGGGCCACTTGCCACCGGTCGGCCCCAGTCCCAGAACCTCATTGATGGAAATCGTCTTGATCTTCAGGTCTGGATTGTCTTTCTCGAAGGCCGCGATCAAATCTTTGTACGACGCCGACAGCAACTCATCGACGGCGAAGAGGACCGTGATCTGATCGCCGTTGGCGGCAGGCGTCGCCCCGGATGCCGGCGTCGCGGCGCCCGGCGTGGCCGTCTCGCCGCCACCGCACGCACTCAACACAATTGATACTATCACCAACAGGAACAGCAATTTGTTACGCATGATGCACCTCGGTTTATGGGACACGGATTGCACGGATTCGCTGAATCCGTCTAATCCATGTGCGACTATTTTTTACGCTTCCACCACGCCTGTTTTTTCGCAGGCGGTTCTTCTTCAGTCAGACCGCTGATGAGCGGCTCCGCGATCGATTGGCGGCCGGCCACCGGGCGAATGAGCAGGCCTTCATCCTTTACGGCCACTGTCACCCGATCGCCGATCCCGGCCTGCTCGATCAGATCGAGCGGCAGTTGCAGATGACCGCCCTCATCCACGACGAGATACTCATCAAACACGTGCGGCCCGTGCGTCACGGTGATGCCCGCCGTCAGCGCCGATTCCACATCGTCCACGCGGCGGATCGTTTCGCTGCTGATGCGGCCATCGCGGATGGTGACCACCCGATTGACCGCCCGCGCGATATTGGGATCGTGCGTGACGATGAGGGTCGTCAAACCATAGCGTTCGTTCGTCTGCCGCAGCAATTCCAGAATCTGTTGCGCCGTCGCCGAGTCCAATTCGCCGGTCGGCTCGTCGGCCAACAAGAGATCGGGCTGATTCGCCAATGCCACCGCAATCGCCACGCGCTGCTGCTGCCCGCCCGACATCTGCACCAAGCGATGATCGCGGTGATCCCACAGGCCGACCGCTTCCAGCAGTTCACGCGATCGCGCGCGTTTTTTCGAGGGTCCCAACCCCGCCACCGTCATCGGCAGTTCGACGTTGGCTCGCGCGGATAGATATGGCACGAGGTTGCGCGCCACCTGCTGCCAC
>JAUQXD010001157.1 GCA_030834835.1 Thermoflexales bacterium
AGATTGCGCTGTGCGAACGGCGATTGCGATGATCCCCACAGCGTGATCTTGCCCTGCTCGTCCACTTTCGCGACGGCCACATGCGGCTCGATCGGCACATGCTGCACGTGCGGGATGCGGTACTTCCGTTCCACGATCGCCGCGCACTGCGACCACGCCGCTTCGGTATCGCCCTTGCGGATCTTGAAGTGATTGGACACATTGGTGCCCGGCTGCGGAAAGATGAAGTTCGGCACTTCGTAAGTGCCCAGATCGGGATGGAGCAGCGGCGCTTCAGGACTTGCGCCGAATTCGGGATCGAGCACCGGTTGCAAGACCTCGTACTCCACCTCGATCAGCTCGACGGCCTGCTCCGCGATCTCTTCGCTGATCGCCGCCACGCCCGCGACTGGATCGCCGACGTACCTCACGCGATCACGCGCGAAGATGTACCGATCGGACAGGTACAGTCCCGTCAGGCCCGGAAACTCTTCGCCCGTCACGATGGCCTTCACGCCCGGCAGTTTCTTGGCCTGCTCCACGTTGATCGATTTGATCAGCGCGTGGGGATGCGGGCTGCGCACGATGCGCGCGTACAGCATCCCCGGCCCGAACTGAATGTCGTCGGCGAAGATCGCCGCGCCCGTCACCTTCTCGTGCGCATCCACCCGCGGCACGCTGTCGCCGACGGGATGAGGAATTTTCGTTGTGTCTTCGATCATAGTTCCTCCAATAGGACATCAACCACGGAGTGCACGGAGATCACGGAGTTTCTAATTGTATTCCTCCGTGTGCTCTGTGTCCTCCGTGGTTAATTCTCACTCGCCAACTTCACCGCGTCGATGATGCGCGTATAGCCCGTACAGCGGCACAGATTACCCACCAGCGCATCGCGGATTTCGTGCTCGTTCGGATGCGGATTGCGATCGAGCAATGCCCGCGACGAGATCAGAATGCCCGGTGTGCAGAATCCGCACTGCACGCCGCCCGCGTCGATCATCGTCTGCTGGATCGGATCGAGGCGATGATCCGTCATCAGCCCCTCCACCGTCACGATCTCCGCGCCGTCGCATTCCACGGCCAGCACCATGCAGCTGTTGACCGGCTCGCCGTTCCACAACACCGTGCACGCGCCGCACTCGCCGGCCGCGCAGCCGTTCTTGGTGCCCGTCAGCGCCAGCTTCTCGCGCAGCATTGTGAGCATCGTCATATTGGACGGGACATCCACTATTTCTGCTGATCCATTAACGGTAACTGTTATTCTATGAAAGGACATAGTTCCTCCAGTTTGGTAGTGCGATAGTTGCATAGTACGATAGTTTTTTGTTCCGCCTGACGGTGCCTTAACTATTGCACTAACGCACTAGCGCACTATTGCACTTCGTTCACATTTGTTTTCGTAGGTAGGCAATCATGCCATTGATAAGACGCTTGGTTTCGGTAGCCAGATCGTAGGCTGCTTTGAGTTGTTCGGCCGTGATGTACTTCTGATCAAGCGCCAGATACAACTCGGATTGCACTTCACTGGCCGACCGCCGCGCGATTTTGAGAAACCGTACAAATTCCGCGCGTGTGCCTGAATCGAAGCCTTCGGCAATATTGTGCATCACCGATCCAGCAGCATCGCGGATCTGATCACGCAATTCAAAGTCCTTGGCAAAAGCTGACTGGCGAGTCAGCTCATAGACGCAGTTTGCTAACCGCCTTGCCTTTTGCCAACTTTGCAAATCCTCAAACTGCTCGATCTTCGGCATATGACCTCGCTGCGCCAGATGAACTACCGCACTATCTAACTATCTCACTACTGCACTATTTGGCTAATCGTTTCCAAACATCAGTCAGGGCATTCCGCGTCAAGTTCCGCACCATCAACGATCGATACCGCGCACTGCCGCGCACGTCATCGATTGGCTTCACGGACTTCATCGCCACATCCGCCGCCTCGTCAATCAACTCCAGCGTGATCGACTTCTCGCTCAGCAGCGCCATGTCCGGCATGAACGGCGTCGGCGCGACAGATGCCAGCGCGACGAAGAACCGGTAACCCGACGTCGTGCGATCGGGATAACCGAAGGCCGTCACGCCCACGATTGCCAGATCGCCGATCGCGTTGCGGCCCAGCTTGAGGTACTTGCCCTGCGCGCCCTGCGGCGGAAGCGGATACTCAATCGCCGTCACGATGTCGCCGGGCTTCAACACCGTCTTACCCGGGCCTTTGAAAAACGTGCGTAAAGCCTCGACACGCTCGCCGTCGACGCCGTGCACGTGCACCTTCGCGTCCAGCACTAGGCCCGCACCGCCCGTATCACCGGCAGGCGAGGCATTGCAGATATTGCCCGCCACCGTCGCGCGGGTGCGGAGTTGATAACTCGCCACGGTGTGCGCCGCTTCGGCCAGCACCGGATAATGTTCATTCACTTCGGGCGAGGCGATCAGTCGATTCATGTTGACCGCCGCCCCCACCCGCAAACCGACCGCCGGAACGAACGTCAAATCGTTCATGCCGGGCAGGCCCTTCACATCGACCAGATACTTGTCCTGCCACGCGCCATCGCGCATGCGCACGAAGGTGTCTGTGCCGCCGATGAAGGCTCGCGCCTCCCCGACGTGCTGCGCCAGAAAGGCGCTGGCCTCGCTGAGGGAGGCGGGTTTGATGTAATCGAACTCTGGTAAACCGGGATGTGCTGTAATCATCTTCACCTCTTTCTTCCACGAAGGACACGAAGAGCACTAAGTTTTCGTGTTCCTTAGTGCCCTTCGTGGATCACGTAGCGCTTTTATTCGTAGTTGATGTTTTCGCGGTCCTTCACGCCGAACTTCGACGGCGGCAGAACCAGGAACACCAGGTTCAACAGAATGCCCGCCAGCGCGGCGAACACGATGGCCGGGATACCGTTGGGGAAGATCACCGGGATGATGAACGGGAAGATGCCGTCCTTCAGTGCCAGGTTGCCGCCGATGCCGGTGATCAGGATGATCGAACCCACCGCCAATTGGCGCGGCTCAAACAGGTTGACCCGCTCCGATTGGATTAGCGCCACGCCTTGCATGCCGATGACGCCGAACAGGTAGATCGACAGGCCGCCGGTCACGGCGGTCGGGATAGTGTTGACCAGGCCGGCGAGTTTGCCCACGAAGCCCAGCAAGATCGCCATCACGCCCGCCGCCATCAACACCGGCACGGAGTAGTTGCGCGTGATCGCCATCAGGCTGTTGTTCTCACCATAGTTCGTGCCCGCACAACCGCCCAGCATACCGACGACGATGTCGTCTGCGCCATCAGCGACGAGGTTCAGGCCGATCAGTTTCTTGATCTCGATCGGGGCGCGCTTCAGTTCCTTCGCCAGCGCGTCGATGTACAGGCTCATCTGATACAGATGCGCCGTGCTTTCAGGGATCGTCGCAATCGCGATCAGCGAGATGCTGACCACCACCGCCCACGAAGCTGGATTGCCAAAGTCCGGCAGCGTAATCGGCGGGACGCGAATCCACTCCGCAGTATTGAAGGCCGTAAAGTCCACCTTGCCCATCAACAGCGCGAAGACGTAGCCGACGATCGCGCCCAGCAAGATGGGCAGCATGCCCAACAGGCCCTTGCCCTGCAAATACACCGAGAACATCACGGTGAAGAACAACGTCACAAGAGCGATGCCCCACTCGGCGCTGGCCATGCCCAACGCTGCGCCGGCTAACGCGACGCCAATGACAATCGCGACGCTGCCCGTAATCACAGGCGGCAGCACACGATCCAGCGCCGCCTTGCCCACGCGCATGATCAACAAGCCGATCAGAATCTCGACGACCGCCGTGCCGATGATGCCTACCTGCACGATTTGCACGCCGGCCGGGCAGTAGGTCGTCGCGGGATCAGCGAAGCAGTCCTTGGCGTACAGCGACATCGCCGTGATGACGACCGAGATGTAACTGAA
>JAUQXD010001158.1 GCA_030834835.1 Thermoflexales bacterium
GACTCATTCGATTCTGACCAGCATTATTCGCACTTGCCAGAAACACGGCCAAGACTTTGTCAACGCCGTGAAACGCGTCTTGCGTCAACCTGCGCCGCTCGTGTTGGACCTTGTCAGCGAGACGACGCGGTAATCAAATACTACTTTTCTAATTCAGCCGCCAACTGCTCAATCGCTTTGGCGATGCGGCGAGCGCGGGTCTCCGGCTTCTTGGCCTCTTCAATCGCCGCGACGTACTCTTTCCGGTGCGAGTAACTCAACTTATCCCAGCGCGCCTGTGCGGCCGGATTGGCGTTGAGGGCCTGTGCCAGATCAGCCGGGGCTGCCACAACGCGCGGCGACTCATCGAGTTCAAGCGTGACCGTGATCGTGTCGCCCGCCTTGATGCTCGCTGCTTTGCGCACTGTCTGATTCAAGCCCAGATAATGCGTGCCGCCATATGGCGCGAGTGTGCTGCGAAACTCGCAGCCGTTGATCGTCACGCGCACCGGCGGACGACCTGCGCCAAAGACGGCCTTGACATCAAAGGGGATCACGACGAAAGTTGAATCGTCTTCGGTTTGAAGCGTAGCTTGAAAGGTTTGTTTGGTCATGGGAGTCTATCCGTGCTATTTGGCCCAACCCGCGCAGCGGGTTTTCTGACCATAGCCGTCGATTTCCAATCGATGGTGGCGCCCGACCAGCGGATCAGCCATCGGATTAAATCCGACGGCTATTCGTGGCAAACCCGCTACGCGGGTTAATCATTCTTCCACCTGCTCCAAAATGTCCGACAACTTGCCAGAACGATGATGCTCTTTCTGGCGCTGGATGTATCGAACCACCTTTGGAACTTCGGCCTTGCGCAACGTAATCACGCCATAGCCATCTTGCCAATACAGGGTCGCCGGCAAGCCGCTTTCTTTGTTGATGTAGTGCGATGAAGCGCCTTTCAAATTCTTGGCGACATCCGCCACCAGCATTGTCGGCAGCAACTCGATCAGCACATGCATATGATCCTCGATGCCACCGACCGCCAGCAGCACATAGCCCAGCTCTTTGCACTTCGCACCAATGTAAGGCCACAATCGCGCCTCAACTTCAGCCGTAATCAACGGCTCCCGGTTCTTGGTGGCCCATACAAAATGATAGATCAATTGCGAAAAAGCACTGCAACGTTTCATAGTTCATATCTCCCAACCCGCGCAGCGGGTTTCCTGACCATAGCCGTCGATTTCCAATCGATGGCAACGCCCCGGCCACAGCCACCCCATCGGATAAAATCCGACGGCTATCCATATCAAACCCGCTGCGCGGGTTTCCTAACCCTTGCCGTCGAATTCCAATCGATGGCAACGCCCGGCCAAATGGTAGGCCCGCTATTCCTAGACCACCAATGTCAACAGCACCTGCGCCAGCAAAATCTTCGCAATCGTCGCGATAGGGTACACCTCGGCATAACCGATGTTGGGGAGATCGTTATCGGCCTGCTCCAGCGCATACCCCAGCACCGCCGGCTGAGTCTGCAATCCGGCTAGCATGCCCGTCAACAGGCCCATCGGAATCTTGAGGACGCGATAACCGATTGTGAGCGCAAGGAGCGCCGTAGCGCACGTGATGATCGCACCCGCGACGAAAATCAGAATTCCCCCGCCCTGTGTAAACGTCGTGACAAACGCGTAGCCCGAGCGCGTGCCCACGCCCGCCAGAAACAGCACCAGCCCGATCTGGCGCAGCGTCAGATTGGCGCTGTACGGCAGGCTCCACACCAGCGGCCCGGTGCGTTCCTGTTTGCCCAGCAACAGCGCCACCATCAACGGCCCGCCCGCAAAGCCCAGCTTCAACGTCACACCGCCCGGCAGTGGAATCGGGATGATGCCGACGAGCAAACCCAGCGCCAAACCAAGACTGAAGCTCAGAATATCGATCTCGCTGATGGCCTTGTACGAATCGCCCAGAAACGCCGCGATGGCTTCCATGTTCTCGCGATGCGTCAACACCCGCACTCGATCGCCCAACTCCAGCACCGTGTCGCCATGCGGCAGAAACTCGATGTCGCCGCGCCGCACGCGCGTGACCACCGCGCCGAATTGCTGCGGCAGATTCAGATCGCGCAGGCGATGACCCGCCACTTTGGAATTGGACACAAAGAACCGCCGATAGTCCAACTCGCGCCGATCGAGTTCCAACTTCACATCGCTCGGTTCGCCCAGGTACTCCGTGACTTTATCCAGGTCTTCAATCGTTCCAACGGCTGTCACCAGATCGCCGGGACAGAAGCGCGTCCAGGCGTTCGCCAGACCAAGTTCACCCCCGTGTTTCATGCGGCCAAACACCACCTCCCAGTGATTCTGCCGAATGATCTCGTGAATGGGGTATTCGCACGCGTCGGGCCGCGTGACCCTGATCGTGCGGTTGAGGATCCGCCGCGTCATCGCGTTGAGATCGCGCTGTCGATGGGCCTCGGCTGCATAATCAACTTTGAACACGCGCTGCATCAACCCGATCGCCAGGATCATCCCGACGACACCCATTGGATACGCAACCGAGTAACCGACCACCGGCTCCGCCAACATCTGATCGAGCAGTGCGGTAGGCGCAACATTTTTCAGCGCTTCCAGCACAGCAGCCAACGCGGGCGTATTTGTCAGCGCGCCCGCAAACAAACCCGCCGCCACCGTCGATTTGAGACCCAACACCAGCCGCACGCCGACTGCCATCACGGCGGCCGCGATCAACACGCCGACCACCAGCGCATTATCACGCAAGCCCTTACGCTTGAACGACGCAAAGAAACCGCGGCCGCTGCTCAACCCGATGGTGTAGACGAACAACACCAGGCCCAGCAGGTAGATAATCTCCGGCAGTTTCAGATCGGGATGCAGCGAGCCAATCGCCAACCCGACAAACAACACCGCCGCCACACCAAGGCTGCTGCCGCGAAACTTGATGCGGCCCAGCGGATAGCCGATGGCGGCTACGGTGAACAACAACAGCAGCGGATTTTCCAGCAGAATTTGAATCATCCATCCTCCGGGGCAAGTATAGCGCGGTGCGGCAGGCGGCACAACTGCTGAACGTCACACCCTCACCCATCAAATGCGCGCGTCAGGTGTGGTATGATCACGACGCAGCGATTCTCGGGAGGGGATACCGTCATGAAAAACCGCGGTTGTGCACTCGAATTGATCCTGGTGCTGGCGATCCTGGTCGTGCTGTTCTTGATCGTGCAGTCGGTTGGGCTGCCGACCGGCCTGGCCGACTTCCTCAAACTGCCCGAGCCCACGCCAACCATATTGATGCAGCCCGCCGTGATCGATCAGATCAAGCCGCTGGGCCAGCTGCACACGTCTAGTTATTTCCTCTCCACGGTCGTCGACACCCAGATGAAGATCGGCGCGTTGAATCAGGTTCAGCGCGTGCTGCTGGTGGCCTGCGGCAAAGTCGATGCCGGCGTCGATCTGGCGAAGTTGCAGCCGGCGGATATTCAAACCGTGGGCGGCAAAGTCGTCATCCGCCTGCCCCAGACCGAAATCTTCACCACCCAGGTCTTCGATGATCGCAAATGCACCTACGTCGTGATGCGCGACGAAGGTCTCTTGCTGCCGCCTAATCTGGTGCTGGAAACCGCTGCGCGCGAAGCCGCCGTCGCCAACTTCCGCGAGACGGCGCTGGCCAATAACATCCTCGATCAAGCCCGTGATAATGCCGAAGGTGAAATTCGCCGCCTGTTGAGTCTCGTCAACTACAATGACGTGCAATTCATACGCTAACAGCGTCATGCGTACTGCGTACTTCACGCACCACGCAACCCGCACCACGCGCAGGAGATAACTGTGGACGAACCCTCGTTCGACTTCGGCGGCGAGATCGTGTGGCGGCCCACGCCCGATCAGATCGCGCACAGTCGCTTGCAGCACTTCATGGACAGGCACGGGCTGAAGACATTTGCCGAATTGATGCACCGCTCCACCACCGACCTCGATTGGTTCTGGGACGCCGTGCTGCGCGACCTCGATATTGAATTCTATGAACCTTACTCAAAGGTGGTTGATTTAGCCAAAGGCGTTGAATGGCCAACGTGGTGCGTCGATGGCGTGCTGAACATCGTTCACAATTGCCTCGATAAACGCATCGGCACTGACGCCGAACACAAAGCCGCCCTGATCTATGAAAGCGAAGATGGCACCACGCAGACGTTGACGTATGGGCAGCTCTATCGCGAAGTCAACAAAGCCGCTAACGCGCTGCGCTCGATCGGTTTAGGCAAAGGCGATGCGATCGGTTTGTTTATGCCCATGACGCCCGAAATCGTCATCGCTCTGCTCGCCATCGCCAAGATCGGCGGCCTCATTTTGCCCCTGTTTTCAGGCTATGGCGAGGCCGCCATTGCCTCGCGCCTCATCGATGCCGAAGCCAAAGCGCTGTTCACTTCCGACGGTTTCTATCGGCGCGGGCAAGTCGTCCGCATGAAAGACACCGCCGATGCCGCCTGCGCGCACGTGCCGACGATGAAGCACTTGATCGTGGTGAAGCGCACCGGCGAAGACGTGTCGATGTTCGCCGCGCGCGATAAGTGGTGGCACGAACTGATCGCTCCGCAGCCCGATGAAGCAGTAACCGAACGAACGTCAGCTGAAGACCCGCTGATGATCATCTACACCTCGGGCACCACGGGCAAGCCCAAGGGCGCGCTGCACACGCACTGCGGCTTCCCCATCAAAGCGGCGCAAGACATGGCGCACGGCCTCGATCTGCACGACGATGAAGTGCTGTACTGGCTCACCGATATGGGCTGGATGATGGGGCCGTGGCTGGTGTTTGGCACG
>JAUQXD010001159.1 GCA_030834835.1 Thermoflexales bacterium
ACGGCCGACCACATCGCAGACCGACTCGCCCTAGACTTGTTCCGCGAGGCCGCCGCCCAACCGCGAGCTTCGACCCTGAGTTTCTTGCACAGCGCGAGAGCAGGAGCGTGAACGTGTCGGTAATCATGCTACAGTGTCCAATTTTCCCTATTTTACCTGGTTCCCCTGCCGACTGCCATTGGCGATTCGTTGTCGATATGTGGGCATACTGTTGGCTACCAGTTGCCGGGATATGGCCGGCCACAGGCGGCCGCCAGCGCGGGCAGCGCGAACGCCAGATCATCCCGAATCAGCACATCGGCCTGAGCGTCCAGATAGGTGGGGTCGCGATTGATGATGATGAGCCGGGCCTGTCGGGCCAGCACCGCCATCGGCATGTCCGAGGCCGGCGCGACTTCCAGCGACGAGCCGGCGACGATCATCAGATCGCAGCGATTGATGGCCCGCTTCGCTGCCATCAGCGCCTGGGCCGGCAACGCCTCGCCAAACAGGATGACGTTGGGCTTGAGCACATTGTCGCAGACCGGGCACTGCGGCACCCGGCCTTCGTCGATGAGGACATGGACAAAGTGATCGCTGGCAAAGACGCGATAACAGCGCACACAGGTCGCCGTATAAATATTGCCGTGCAACTCTATCACGTCGGCGGTCCCCGCTCGCTGGTGAAGTCCGTCGATGTTCTGGGTGATCACGGTGGCCAGCCGGCCGGCCGCTTCCAGTTCGGCCAGGGCGCGATGCGCCGGGTTGGGCTGCGCCTCGATCATCTGATGCGCTAACGGCCGGATCCAGTTAAAGAATTCCACGGTGCGATGGCGAAAGGCCTGGAGGGTGGCAATCTCCATTGGATTATAGTTGGCCCACAGGCCGGTATCGCGGCTGCGAAAATCGGGAATGCCGGAGGGCGTGCTAAGACCCGCGCCAGTGAGGGCAACCACATGCCGCGCAGTGAGCAGCAGATCGATGGCGTGCTCGATCGGATCGGGCATCTAAGTCGTCAATTGCCGGGCCAACGTCCGAATTTGCTCGGCATATAAGCCGCCCGGCTGGAGATGAATGATCAGACTCGCTTCGTCCGCCGCCTGACTGGCCACCTCGGGCGTCGGCGGCAGCAGCACGCCGATGGGCAGCTTCAGCTGCGCTTCAATGGCACGTCTATCCAACATCACCGCGCCCGGCGCGTGATTGATCAACGCGACGCTCAGGCGCGCGGCCGGGATCCCCCGCCGTTCCAATTGCGCGGCCAGATTCTGCGCCGCCACCACCGCGATCCGCTGAGGCTCCAGCGCCAGCACCACGCGCCGGCACAGGGCCAGCGCCGTCAGCGTCAGATCATCCAGCGTGCTGCCGAGATCCAGCACCACTACTGGCGCCAGCTGACTGACGCTGCCGATTACGGCCGCCAGCTGTGTGGCGGTCAGGGCCGCCGCCGTCGCAGGTTGATCGGCGCCGGCCAGCAAGAGCTGCAAACCGCTGGCATGGCGTATCAGGCACGGACCAATCGCCGCCGGGGTAATGTCGTTCGGCTCCAGACCAACGAGCGTAGTCAGATCATTAGCAGCGTTAAGACCCAACTGCACGGCCACATTCGCCGCGCTGGCCTGCAGATCGATCAGGATCACGCGGCGTTCGCCATCGGCAGTGGCCAGGGCCGCTGCCGTGTTCAGCGCCAACGTGGTCGTGCCCACCCCGCCTCTGACGCCCAGAAAACCGATGACCTGGGCCGTCGCGGCCGACTGGACGTTGCCGGTCTGGAGCGCGCTGCGCTGCAAGGCTGCATCGACCCGCGCGGCCAGGTCATTGGGGTGAATCGGCTTGGTTATATAATCATCGGCCCCGGATTGAAAGCCGTCCACTTTGTCGCCAACTTGCGCTCTGGCGGTGAAGATGATCACGGGGATCTGGCTGGTAGCCGATTGACTGCGAAGCCGGCGGCAAACTTCCAGCCCGTCGAGGTCGGGCATCATCACATCGAGGATGATCAGATCGGGCGCGTCCGATACGGCTTTGGCCAGACCCTGCTCGCCGCCGCGCGCCGCCACAATCGTGTAGCCGCGCCGCTGCAACATCAAGCCGACCAGCTTCAGGCCTTGCAGGTCATCGTCGACGATGAGAATCTTGGCAGCCATATCATCTCCCCTCGCCTGAAACTCTAGCACAAAAGAAAGTCGTTGGCAAACCTGGGCCTTGATTGCGGTATAATCGAGCAATGTACAATGAACAATGTTCAATGGCGAACCAGTAGATGCCTGACCGCTCATTGTTACTTGTTCATTGATCATTGTTCATTGTCTCCCCTCACTCTTATGGACGTCACGTTTCTACTCATTCTCATCGGCCTGGCGGCCGGCGCGGCGCTGATGTTGATTCTGCGCCAGCGCTTTGCTTCCCGGCGCGAGCTCGTGCGGCAGGTGCGCGAGTTGTCGCTGCTGGCCGACGCCGGCCACGCCGTCGCCGAAGCGCGTCTGGACGTCGACGAGCTGTGCGAATTGATCTATCGCCGGGCTTCCGATATGGTCGATACGTCTACGTTCCAGATCGGCCTGTTCGACGGCGACTGGTACGACATTCGTATCTGGATCCGTGACGGCGAACGCATCACGCCGCAGCGTTTTAACCTGCGCGATAACCCCGGCCTGATCGGCTGGACGCGGCAATCGCGCACGCCACTGCTGGTGCGCGACTTTGAGCGGGAGCACGATCAGTTACCGGCCCGGCCGCGCTACCTGGCCGATCGGCCGCCGCGGTCCGGCGTGTTTGTGCCCCTGGTCGTGCGCGATAAGGCCGTAGGCGCTCTGTCGATTCAAAGTTATCAGGCGCACGCGTTCGACGACAATCATCTGCGGGTGTTATCGATCATGGGCAATCAGGCGGCTGCCGCCATCGCCAACACCCACCTGCTGGCGCAGGAACGCTGGCGAACCGCGCACATTCAACTGATCAGCGAAGTCACCCGGCAGATCGCGTCAATTCTGGATCTGGACGAGTTGTTTCATCAAACGGTCGAAGTGGTGCGCGCCACGTTCAGTTACTCCTTTGTCGCCATCTGCGTGCGCGAAGAAGACTCCAATCGTATCGTGTTTGAGGGCGCAACGGACGAAGCCCTGCACAACAAGCATTTGCACGTGGGTCAGGGCATCACCGGCTGGGTGGTCGAGAACGGCGAGCTGCTTAACGTGCCGGATGTGCAAGCCGATCCGCGTTACTATCCACAGGCCACGCTCAGCGCCACGCGCTCCGAACTGGCCGTGCCGCTGACGTATGGCGGCCACACCATCGGCGCGATCGACATCGAGAGCGATCAGGTCGCGGCCTTTGGCGACGAAGACGTCTTCATTTTGCGCACGCTGGCCGACTCGATCGCGATTGCCATCCACGAAGCGCGGCTGTATGCGGCCGAGCGCGAACAGGCGTGGATCAGCACGGCGCTGCTGCAAGTGGCGGAGGCCACCGGCCAGGCGACCAGCCTGGAAGAAGTGCTGGATGCGATCGTCCGCATCACGCCGATGCTGTCCGGTGTGGAACGCTGCGGCATTTTGCTGGCCGACGGCGAGCCGGGCGTGTTTCGCGCGCAGGCGGCGTTTGGCATCGACGCGCACGCCGACGAGTTTGCCACGCTGCGGCTGAAGCCGGGCGAGAGCTGGCTGCTGGATGAGATTCACCTGACGAATAAGCCGCTGCTGCGCCCGACCGACGCCGAACCGGATCGGCTGATGTCCATCTTCGGGCCAGGCGATGTGCTGGGGCTGCCGCTGCTGGCGCACGGCGAATTGATCGGCACGTTATGGATCGGTGCATCGCCCGATCAGCTGCTCAGCCGCCGTAAAGCCGCCCTGATCGGCGGTATCGCCAATCAGGCGGCGATGGCCATCGAAAGCGCACAGCTCGGCATTGCGCAGCGGGAAGAGGCGTGGGTCAGCACAGCGCTGTTGCAGGTGGCGGAAGCCGTCGGTTCGCAAACGGACCTCGACGAGATTCTGGGCACCATCGTGCGGCTGACGCCGCTGCTCATCGGCGTGGAGCGCTGTGTCGTGCTGTTGTGTGATCACGATCGACGCAGTTATATCGCCGGCCAGGCGTTTGGCCTATCGCATAGTGCGCAGGCCGAATTTGCCGCGCTGCGCCTGCCGATCGAGGCTTGGCCGTTGGGCAACGATGATCGATCGGATGGAGGCAGCCGCGCTGCGACACAACGCACCGCACCCGATGAATTGATCGCCGCCCTCCAACTCGATCAACCGATCGCGCTGTCGCTGCGGGCGCGCAATCAGATCGTCGGGGCGCTGGTGGTCGATCGGGGCGCGGACGATCTATTGATCAATCAGCGCCGGTTGAATCTCCTCAGCGGCATCGCCAATCAAACCGCCATCGCCATCGAGAACGTGCAGCTCATCACGGAGCTGGCGACGCGGCAGTTGCTGGAAAAAGAACTGGACGTGGCGCGCGAGATTCAAAAGAGTTTTCTGCCGGAGTGCTGCCCGGTCGTGCCTGGTTTTCAGTTGTCGGCCTACTGGAAATCGGCGCGGCGCGTGGGCGGCGACTTCTATGATTTTATGCCGCTGGCCAATGGCAACCTGGGCATCGTCATCGCGGATGTAGCCGACAAGGGTGTGCCGGCGGCGCTGTTTATGGCGTTGAGCCGCACGCTGGTGCGCGCGACGGCGATGGGCGGCCGCACGCCGTCGGATGCTTTGCGCCGTACCAATGAATTGATCCTGTCCGATGCGCGATCGGATTTGTTTGTGACGGCGTTTTACGGTGTGCTCGATCCGCGCCGCGCCACGTTTGCGTATTCCAATGCGGGGCACAATCCGCCGATCTGGCTGCGGGCGCGATCGGGCCGCGCGTATTATTTGAATTTGCCCGGCATCGCGCTGGGCGTCGTGCCGGAAGTGAATCTGCGTGAAGAGACGATTGCGCTGGGCGCGGGCGATGTGCTGGCGCTGTACACCGACGGCGTGACCGAGGCGTTGAACGATCGAGACGAAGAGTTTGGCGTATCGCGCCTGGAGCAGGTGATCCGCGAGAACCTGGCGCGCTCAGCCGACGACATCGTGGCAGCGATTCAGCAGGCGGTGGAAACGTATACGGGCGACGTGCTGCCGTTTGATGATGTGACGCTGGTGATCTTGAAGCGGGCGGCGGAATAGTTAAACCACGAAGGACACGAAGATCACGAAGAAAACTTAGTGGACTCGCCGTGCCCAACTCTCCAGGAGAGAGTTGGCGGCGCGCCAGGCGTCGTGTTCTTCGTGGTTCATTATTTGGGGTTGAAGTAGTTGTACGTTGCCTTCGCCAGATCGTTGAAGATGGGATTGACCCCGGTCCAGTTCAACTCGCGGCCCGGCGCGTTGAGGAAGACCACCAGCACGTAGTCGCCGCCCGGCGATGTGACCAGCGCAGCGTCGGCGCGAGTGCTGGCATTGCCGCCCGGTCGATGGATCACCTCATTCGCATCGGGCACACCGCCGCGCAGTAGCGATGGCACATCGACCGGCGAATATTGCGCCAGTTCGTCCAGCAGCGCGGCGCACTTCTCCGGCGTAAAGGCGTCCGCAAAGGCGACCAGCAGCGCTCCCCCGCCTGCCTTACATTGATACACCATCTCCAACAACACACCGATCTCGGCGGGCGTCGTCTGGAGCGCGGTATCGATCGGCAGCGTCGACGAGACCGGCTGCGTGAACGGCTGCGACATCAGCGTGGTCTTTAGCCCCAGCGCCGTCATTGATGCTGTGACTTTTTTCGCGCCAGCCGCCGCATCGCCATTGCCGAGGATCGTCAACACTTCATCAGCCGGGGCAGTGCCGGCCTCGGTGCGCAACGTCGCGGTCATCCATTGCGTCAGCGCCGCCGGCCAGGGCGGTTCATACTGGCGATAGGCTTCAATCAACATCGGCAGTTTCAGCACGCCCCCGCCCGCATACGCGACATTCGCATTGAGATTCAGTTCTTCGCCGGTGCGCAAGTCTTTGACGAAAATTCCAACCGTGCCGTCAAACGTGATGAGCCGCGCCTGAAACAGGCGCGAGAGTTGATCGAGCGTGATTGGCGGAACCGCTTGATCATCAACGATCAGATCGACGTCACGCCCGGCCGCCGACTGCAACGCCGTCTCGATCGGTTCGATCGACGCGACGATGTTGAGTTGATAACCGGGCTGGCCGGCTTGCAGCGTCATCGTCGAAGTAATCGGCTGCGGGGGCTGCACGGGCCGATCGAAGCGCGTGGCGACCGCGGCCAGTTCGGCGCGCAGGCGCTCATCGGAGTAGCCAATCACCGCCGGCACAGCGCGCGGCGCGGGCGGCTGGAAAAACAGATGGCGGATGAAGTCCGTCAACGCGGCGCTTTGATACCGCGCCTCGCGCGCCACACGCATAGTCTCCGTCACATCGACGGTGTAGCTGATGACGGCCGGTTGCAGTTCGACGGTGTCGGACAAGTAGTGCAAGCGGACGGGCCTGTCTTGCAGATCGATCTGCACCTGCGCTACAGCCGCGTCGATCGACTGATCCGGATACGCCTGCCCGCCGATCGTCCAGGTGGCGGGCACGCGGCCCAGCGACAACTGAAAGGTCACGAACTGCACCAGCACGTAACTGACGACGGCCAGCACGCCGATCACTTGCCATTGGCGCGACGAGGTTTGACGACGACGATAGAGACTCATGTCACCGCCACGACCAGATCG
>JAUQXD010001160.1 GCA_030834835.1 Thermoflexales bacterium
CGCGACGACCATATCCACGTCATCGGAAAACAGGCGCCGTTCTTGAGTCACAATCTCAAGGTGCAAGGTTGCCATTTAGCCCTCGCGCTTCATCTTCTCGCCGATTTCAACCACTTCGTCGATCGAGCCGACCATGTAGAAAGCCTGCTCGGGTAGATCATCGTGCTTGCCGTCCAGAATTTCGCGGAAGCCGCGCACGGTCTCGCGCAGCGGCACATAGCGGCCTTCGCGACCGGTGAACTGCGCCGCTGTGAAGAACGGTTGCGAGAGAAAGCGCTCGATCTTGCGGGCGCGCGCCACCAGCAGCTTGTCGTCTTCCGATAGTTCTTCCACGCCCAAAATGGCGATGATGTCCTGCAGGTCCTTGTAGCGCTGCAAAACGCGCTGCACTTCGCGGGCCACGGCATAGTGTTCCTCGCCCACGATGTTCGGGTCAAGGATGCGCGAGGTCGAGGCCAGCGGATCGACCGCCGGGAACAACGCGCGGGCCGCGATCGCGCGATCGAGAGCAATCGTGGCGTCGAGGTGGGCGAAGGTCGCCACCGGGGCCGGATCGGAATAGTCGTCGGCGGGCACGTACACGGCCTGCATCGACGTGATCGAACCCTTCTTCGTCGAGGTGATGCGCTCTTGCAACTCGCCCATTTCATTGGACAGTGTGGGCTGATAACCCACCGCGCTGGGCAAGCGGCCGAGCAGGGCGGACACTTCCGAACCGCTCATCGAGAAGCGGAAGATGTTGTCGATGAACAACAACACGTCGCGGCCCTCATCGCGGAAATATTCGGCCATGGTCAGGCCGGACAAGGCCACGCGCAAGCGCACACCCGATGGCTCGTTCATCTGCCCGAAGACCATCACGGTCTTGTCCATGACGCCCGCATCGGTCATTTCGCCGTACAGCGCCGTGCCTTCGCGCGTGCGCTCGCCTACACCGGCGAACACCGAATAGCCGCCGTGCTCTGCTGCAATCGAGCGGATGAGTTCGGTGATGATGACGGTCTTACCTACGCCCGCGCCGCCGAACACGCCCGTCTTGCCGCCTTTGGTAAACGGTGCGATCAAGTCGATGACTTTGATGCCGGTCTCGAACACCTCGCTGCGGGTGGCCTGCTCATCGAAGGTGGGAGCCAGACGGTGAATCGGCGATTTGAGGCTGGTCGTGACTTCGGCCTTGTTATCGACGGTGTGGCCCAGGGCATTGAAGATGCGGCCCAGCGTCTGCGGGCCGACCGGCACGCTGATGGGCGCGCCCGTGTTTTGCACCGGCACGAAGCGGCTCAGGCCGTCGGTCGCATCCATTGCGATGCAGCGCACGCGCTGATTGCCGAGCTGCTGCTGCACTTCCAGCACCAGCGGCAGTTGGCCGGGCCGTGCGATTTCGAGCGCATCGTAAATGTTGGGAATATGTTCCGCCGGAAACTCGACGTCGACGACGCCGCCCAGCACCTGTACGACTTTTCCTTCCTGTGGCATTGACATCCTCCGCGATGTGACGAGTGACGTGACGAATGGCTGTCATTGCGAGGAGGCCGTAGGCCGACGAAGCACTCTCCGAATGTCTGTGATTGAGATTGCTTCGCGCCTGAGGCGCTCGCAATGACGAGATGTTATCGGCTTTGCTTCAACGCTTCCGCGCCGCCTGCGATGTCGAGCAGTTCGCTCGTGATCGCCGATTGGCGCGCCTTGTTGCGAATCAGCGTCAACGTATCGACCAGCGCCTTGGCGTTGTCGGTGGCATTGCGCATGGCGACCATGCGGGCGCTGTGCTCACTGGCGATCGATTCGAGAATCGCCTGATACACCTGCAACTCCGTGAAGCGCGGCACCAGCGTATCCAGAATCGTTTTGATGCTGGGTTCGTATAGATACTCGAAGCGCGCCAGGCGCGTGGTTTCCACTTCGCCGACGGCGCCGTGCGCGATCTGGTCTTCCTGCGCGCCCAGACCCAGCGGCAGTAACGGGCGGACCCGCGCCTTCTGGCTGAGCGTGTTCACGAAGTCGGTATAAGCGATGAACACCGCATCGGCTCGGCCGACGAGAAAATCCTCGACGGTGGTCCGGCCGATCGGGCTGACGTCCAGAATCGACGGTGTGGCGGGCAGGTTGCTGAATTCGGCGATAATCTTCTGCCCCGATCGGAACAGCAGTTCGCGCCCTTTGCGCCCGACGCTGACGATGTTGACGGGCACTTTCTGCTTGCGCACAAATTCCAGCGCGGCGCGGATGACGTTGTAGTTGAACGCGCCGCACAGGCCGCGATCACTGCTGATGACGATCAGATCGATCGACTTGACGGGGCGCTCGGTCAACAACGGGTGCAAGTTTGCGCCTGCGCCCGCCTGCTTCGACAGATCGGTCAGCACGCGCCACGCTTCATGCGCGTAAGGCCGCGTGTTGGTCACCGCCACTTGCGCCTTGCGCACCTTGGAGGCCGACACGGCTTCCAGCGCGCGCGTGACTTGCCCGATGTTTTTGACGCTGCGGATTCGGCGTTCGATTTCTCGTACAGTAGGCATCGATTAGTCCTGTAGTCCGATAGTCTCGTAGTCGGATAGTCCAGTAGTCTGATAGTCGAGGCCGCTATGACTATCAGACTAATCAACTACATGACTACTCGACTAACTCCACGCCTTCTTGAATTCTTCGCACGCCGCTTTCAACTTCGGCATCGTCTCGTCGCTGATGCGCTTGTCGGCGCTGATCGTGTCGAGGATGGCCGGATATTGCGTGTTGACGAACTTGGTCAGCGCCGCTTCCCAATCCTTCATGCGCGCCACAGGCACGGCGTCGGCGTAACCGTTAGTCGCAGCGAAGATCGTCACGACCTGATTCGCCAGCGGCACCGGCGCATACTGTGGCTGCTTCAGGATTTCGGTCAGGCGCTGGCCGCGCTCCAACTGGCGGCGCGTCGTCGCGTCGAGGTCGGAACCAAAAGCCGCGAAGGCCGCGAGGTCGCGATACTGTGCCATGTCGCCTTTCAGGCGGCCTGCTACTTGCTTCATCGCTTTCGTCTGGGCGTCACCACCCACGCGCGAGACCGAGATACCCACGTTCATCGCGGGGCGGATACCGGC
>JAUQXD010001161.1 GCA_030834835.1 Thermoflexales bacterium
CCATAAACACGCAACACGTATCATGCATCTTGCATCCTGCATCGTGCATCATGACCCTGAAAACAACGTGAACGCCAACACTTTCGCCATCGAAACCAACCAACTGTCCAAACGCTTCGGCCAGTTTGTGGCCGTGAACAGCGTGACGTTCAGCGTGCCGCGCGGCAGCATCTTCGGCTTCCTCGGCCCGAACGGTGCGGGCAAGACCACGACGATGCGTGTGCTGTTGGGCCTGCTCGCACCCACGTCCGGCCACGCCAGGATTCTGGGCTACGATGTGGCCCATCAACCACGCGCCGTCAAGCAGCGTATCGGTTACATGAGCCAGCGCTTCAGCCTGTACGACGATTTGACCGTGGCCGAGAACCTGCGCTTCTTCGGGCGGACGTATGGCCTTAAGCGCGAGCGACTCAACGCGCGTATTCAATTTGCCTTAGAAATGGCCGATCTGGAAGGACGCGAGAAATCTCGGGCGCGTGAACTCTCCGGCGGGTGGCGGCAGCGATTGGCCCTGGGCGCGGCGATTTTGCACGAACCGGAATTGATCTTTCTCGATGAACCGACGGCGGGGGTTGATCCCGTCAGCCGCCGTACGTTCTGGGAATTGCTGTATCGATTGGCCGACGACGGTACGACGATCTTTGTGACGACGCACTACATGGACGAGGCCGAGCACTGTCAGGAATTGGCCTTTATTCACGCGGGCAAAATCGTGGCGCAGGGTTCGCCCGCCGAACTTAAGGTGTCGTTGATGACGGGGCAGGTGATAGAAGTGTCGCCCGCCGATCCGCCGGAAGCGATGCGGCTGTTGAAGGCCGCGCATGCGGCGGGACAGCTCAACGCCGATGACGTGGCGTTGTACGGCGCGCAGATACACGTCGTCACACGCGATGCGGCCAACGCGCGGGCTGCGATCGAATCCGTGTTGCGAGCGGGCGGCGTGACGGCTGAGTCCGTGGACATCATCGCGCCTTCGCTGGAAGACGTGTTTTTATCGGCCATTCGATAGTAGGGGCGAGGCATTCGCACATGGATGCGATGTACACGGCGGCACACGGCGTTTTGTTTCACGGCATACATCAATCTGTTGGCGAATGCCTCGCCCTTACGAGGTAGGTGGATATGAAACCAAAACACTGGATTATCGTGCTGATCATCGTGATCGGCGCAGCGGGTTGCGCGGCTCAAGCGGGCAGTAGTGGCTCGATCGAACCCGCATGGATCGAGTCAGGCTTCATCGAGGCGGAGACGATCGCCGTGTCGCCGGAGATCGCCGGGCGGGTGGTGACGCTGCCTGTAGATGAAGGCGATGAAGTGCAGGCAGGCGACGTGCTGATCCAATTGGCCGACGATGTGCTGAGTGCGCAAGTCGATCTGGCACGCGGCAAACTGGCTGAAGCCCAAGCGACGCTGGCGAAAGCGCAAGCCGGTTCGCGTCGCGAAACGACCGAAGTAGCGAAGGCTCAAGTGGCTTTGGCTGAAGCCGCGCGCGCTGCGGCGAAACAGGCGTGGTCGGACGCGCAGATCGTGCGCGATCAGCCGCAGTCGGTGGAGGTGCAGATCGCGGCGGCGCGCGCGCAGGTTACGATCGCGCAGAAAGAATACGAGGCCGCGGTGTTGCAACGTGACCTCGCCGAAGAGGCATGGAAGGACTATGGTGAGACGTCCGATAAGTTGGCGGGTGTGCCCATGGCCTATCGGCCCAGTTTGCCCGCCGAATATTATGCGATTCCGTATCAATGGGAACAGGCGTTGGCGGCCGTG
>JAUQXD010001162.1 GCA_030834835.1 Thermoflexales bacterium
TGAAGATGTTGACGGAGACGAAGCCCTGGCGCGACTATGGTCCAAATGGGCGCGCGTCTTTGTGGTCACGCGCGGCGCGGCCGGTTGCTCGGTTTTCTACGACGGTGTGATTACGGATCTGCCCACCTACAAAGAGACCGAAGTCGATCCGACGGGCGCGGGCGATGTCTTTGCCGCCGCCTTCTTCGTGCGCTTGAAGCAGACCGCCAGCCCCATCGCGGCCGCGCGCTTTGCCAATTGCCTGGGGACCAAATCGATTTCACGTCCGGGCCTGCAGGGCGTGCCCACCGCTGCCGAGATTCAACACTGTCTATCCACTTCGCCCCTGATTGAAGCGAAGTATCCCCTTGCTTCAGCCTCCCAATGACGCACGTCTACGCGCTGGTCAATCAAAAAGGCGGCGTAGGCAAGACGACGACCGCCGTGAACCTGGGCGCATATCTGGCGGCCAAAGGTCAACGCGTGCTGTTGATCGATATCGATCCGCAGGCTAACGCCACGTCGTCGTTAGGATTTGATAAGCAGCAGGTCAAACGCTCCACGTACCACATTCTGATCGACGAAGTGCCGCTGCCTCAAGCGATTCAACTGACCAAACGCCTGCGGCTCGATCTGGCTCCATCCTCATCGGCGCTGGCCGGCGCGGAAGTGGAACTGGTGGAGTTGGCCGAACGCGAGCGGCGGCTGAAGCGGGCGTTGGCTGACGTGCAGGCCAACTACGATTACGTTTTGATCGATTGCCCGCCGTCGTTAGGGCTGTTGACCGTGAACGCACTGACCGCCGCGCAGGGCGTGCTGGTGCCGGTGCAATGCGAGTACCTGGCGCTGGAAGGGCTATCGCAGTTGATGAACACGATTCAACTGGTGCGCAAGGCGTTGAACCCGGGGCTGATCGTGCGCGGCTTGATCATGACGATGTATGACAGCCGCATGAAGCTGGCACAGCAAGTCGTCAACGAAGCACGCGCCCATTTTGGCAATCGGGTTTTCGATATTTTGATCCCGCGCAGCGTGCGCCTAGGCGAAGCCCCATCATTTGGCGAACCGATTTTGTCGTATGCGCCCACCTCGTCGGGCGGCGTCGCCTACGATCAACTCGCCGACGAACTGCTCAACACCGATCGGGCGGCCGATGCCCAGCTGGCCGCGCGGACGACGGTGCCAGTGGCCTGAAGGGCGAGCGTGACGCTCGCCTTTTCTTTCGCCTGAAAATACGCTAAACTCAAGGCAATCTGTGACAACGATCGGCGACGCCATGAACAATAAAAAGATCGGTTTAGGACGCGGTCTGGGGGCACTCTTGCCCGGTTCGGATTTGCCCACTAACTCGGGCCTGGCCGAAGTGCCCGTGCGCGCCATTCAGCCCAATCCGCATCAGCCGCGCGGCTTCTTTGACGAACAGGCGCTGAAAGAACTGGCCGATTCGATCCGCGAACACGGCCTGATTCAGCCGTTGATTGTCGTGCGCAGCGGCGAAGATCAATACACGCTCATCGCCGGCGAGCGCCGCTGGCGCGCCGCGCAGATCGCCGGGCTGGAAGTCGTCCCCGTCGTCGTGAAAGACGCCGCCCCGGAACAAATGCTGGAAATGGCGCTGGTGGAAAATATCCAGCGCGCCGATCTCAATCCGCTGGAAGAAGCCCTCGCTTACAAACAGCTGGCCGAAGAGTTTGGCTTGACGCAGGATCAGATCGCGCAGCGGGTGGGCAAGAGCCGTGTGGCGGTCGCCAATACTTTGCGGCTGCTCAAACTGCCGGAGGCCATCAAGGCCCGCCTGGCCGATGGCCTCATCTCGGAAGGTCACGCGCGCTCCCTGCTCGCCGTCACCGATCAGGCCACGCAGCAACATCTGTTGAGCCAGATCATCAAGAACAACTTGAGCGTGCGCCAGACGGAAGAGATGGTGCGCCGCCTCCTCGATGAACATCCGGCGGCCAAAAAGGCGCATACGGCCCATCGGGTTAGCGCCGACAGCCGCGCGCTGGAAGATCGCATGCGGCGTGTGCTGGGCACCAAGGTCAGCCTGTTCCGATCGAAGAAGGGCGGCACGCTGGTCATTCATTTTTATTCCGAAGAAGAACTCGATTCGATTTATCGCCGTATCGTCAAGAGCGATTGACAAAGGAGCCGGATGTCGCAGCGCAAAATTATCCTTGAAAAAGTGGACCAGGCGATCGGTATTCTGCGCGAAAAAGATGTGGATTTGTGGCTGACGTTTGTGCGCGAGACCAGTCAGTTGAACGATCCAAGCATGAGCCTGATCGTCAGCCCGGACTTGCAAATGACGTGGCACTCGGCCTTCATCCTGACCAAACGCGGCGAGCGCATCGCCATTGTAGGCCGTTACGATGCCGATAACATCAAACAAACCGGCGCGTACAAAGAAGTCATCGGCTACGATCAAAGCATCCGCCAGCCGCTGGTCGAAGTGCTGAAGCGCCTCGATCCCGGCTGCATCGCCATCAACTACAGCGAAAGCGATCCGTCGTCCGACGGCCTGACGCACGGCATGTGGACGCAATTGTTCCGCCTGCTGGAAGGCACGCCCTACGCCTCGCGCTTCATCTCGTCGGAAAGCGTCATCGGCGCGCTGCGCGGCCGCAAATCCAAAAGCGAAGTCGATCGCGTGCGCGCGGCCGTCAAAGAGACGCAGACGATCTTCGACGAAGTCACCGCTTTTCTGCGTCCCGGCCGGAAAGAAACCGACATCCGCGATTTCATTCACGATCGCATGGTCGATCGCGGGCTCACGACCGCCTGGGAGATGGAATTCTGCCCGATTGTGAACACGCATCCCGATAGCCCGATCGGCCATGGCGCGCCCGGCGAATTCAAGGCCGCGCGTGGTCACACCGTGCACATCGATTTCGGTGTGTCGAAAGACGGCTTCGTGTCGGACTTGCAGCACATGTGGTACCTGCTCGATAAGGGCGAAACACTACCGCCCGCCGAAGTGCAAAAGGGCTTCGACACCGTGCGCGCTGCGATCATGGCTGCCGCCAAAGAATTGAAGCCCGGCGCTTTAGGTTGGGAAGTCGATAAAGCCGCGCGCGATGTCGTGGTGAAGGCGGGCTTCCCTGAATATCAACATGCGACGGGTCATCATGTCGGCCGCACCGCGCATGACGGCGCGACCGTTCTCGGTCCGCGCTGGGAGCGCTACGGCGAATCCATCAACGGCGAAATAGAAGTAGGCAATATCTTCACGCTGGAACTGGGCGTCGAAGTACCGAATCGTGGCTATATCGGCCTGGAAGAAGATGTGCTGGTTACGGCCACCGGCCTCGATTGGTTGAGCAAACCGCAGACTGAACTAACCTGCGTGTAATAGCCGCCCACCGATCACTCTCATCCTCAATTGGGCGGCCTACGGTCGCCCAATATTTTTACAATGCCACGACTCGTCATTGCGTCAACCAACCCTGTGAAAGTAGCGGTAGCGACGAATGGCTTTCGCCGTCTGTTTCCGCATGCAGTGATCGACTCACACTCGATTGCGGTCCCATCGGGCGTGAGCCGTCAACCCTCCACGGATGCCGAGACACTCACCGGCGCACTGACTCGCGCGGCCAATGCTCAACAAGCCATGCCAGAGGCCGATTACTGGATCGGCATCGAAGGCGGCATCGAGGATGACGGGGCTGAGATGCTGGCGTTTGCGTGGATCGTTGTCCGCTCACGTGATCGGATTGGCAAAAGCCGCAGCGGCACGTTTTGCCTGCCGCCCGCCGTCGCCAATCTGGTGCGACAGGGAAAAGAGTTGGGCGAAGCCGATGATCTGATCTTTGGACAATCCAATTCAAAGCAAGCGGCAGGCGCAGTGGGTTTGTTGACAGACAACGTGATCGATCGGGCGCAGTTGTACGAACACGCGATGATTTTGGCGTTGATCCCGTTCAAGAATGAGGCGCTGTATCCGCCTACACTGGCGGACACCATCGGCTAACGCCCTGCGGCCCGCCGCCGCATCGCGGCGGGTACGGGCAAGCCGACGGCTATTCACAGCAAGCCCGCGACGCGGGCTTCCCAACCCTTGCCGTCGATTTCTAATCGATGGCAGGCCCTGGCCCAACCATGACCCGACCTTTGATCAACCTGATCATGCACGACGGCTCGCTCCACTTCGGCGATTTGCCACAGACCGCGCTATGGTATGATGTGCGTGATCATGTGGCGCGGTTGCCTGGCGCACTGCTCACCGGCTTTGTCACCGATGACATCACCGAAGCGTGGATCGATTTCACCTATCGCCAGCACGACTTTTCGATCAACGATCAATTTGGCGATTACTGGTTCTTTGTCAGCGATCCCGCTTGCCCGGATGAGGTCTTGAGCGAAGTGCTCAACCACTTTGCGGAGTTACTGGATCCTTCATGACCACGCCTGACCGAAGCGTTCTTATTCGAATGGGCGACAACATTCAGCAATGGGAGGCCGCGCACGATCGGCGCGGCATCTTCTTGGGCTGCTATGCCCTGATGACGGGCAACATGCTGGACGCCCTCGACGCAGGCCGCTTTGCCGATGATGCGTGGGTGGCGCGCTTATTGCAGCGCTTTGCCGAGTACTATTTTGACGCGCTTGAGTTATACGAGGCGCGCCAACCGGAAACACCCCGCGTCTGGCAGTTGGCTCACGATACCGCGCAGCGCGAGCCAGTG
>JAUQXD010001163.1 GCA_030834835.1 Thermoflexales bacterium
CGATGAACTCGCCAAGCCCTACGTCGCCACGGCGCGGGCGAAAGGGCTGCGTGAGCGCGAGGTCGTCCGCAAATACCCGCTGCGCGTGGCGCTCAATCCCTTCATCAGCGGCTTAGGCCGGGATTTTCGGGAGTTGCTATCGGGGTCGCAGGTCACGGCCGTGGTTCTCAACCTGCCGATTACGGGTCCGATGTTGTTGCAGTCGCTGCTCGCTCAGGATATGTATCTGGCCGGCGGGTTCATCTTGATCCTGAGCCTGGCTGGCATCGTCGGCACCTTGATTTCAGACATTCTACTGGCGATAGCCGATCCGCGCATTCGCTACGACTAACTGATAGGCGGTTTCAATGGAAAGCAGCCTCCCCCTCACGCCGAATTCAAAGTCCAAACGGGATGAAGAAGTCTATGTCGCTTCCCCGCGGAAGCTGATGTGGTGGAAGTTCCGCCAGCACAAAATGGCCGTCGCCGCCGGTATTTTCCTGGCGATCATGTATTTCGCCGCCATTTTCTCCGAGTTCGCCGCGCCCTACGATCCGTTTGCCTTTGACGCCCGTTATACTTATCTTCCGCCACAGGCCATTCACCTGATCGACGAGAAAGGCCAATTGCAGCGGCCGTTCACTTACGAGATCAAGAAGCAGCGTGATCCGGTCACCTTCGCGTTGACATACACCGAAGATACCACCAAACCCAGGCATTACGTGCAGCTCTTTGTGACGGGCGCGCCTTACAAGTTGTGGGGGATCATTCCGTCCAACCTCCACCTGTTTGGCGTCGATACACAATCGGGTAACGGAACGCTCTTCCTGATGGGCACCGATAGCAAAGGCCGCGATGTGCTATCGCGCGTGATTTTTGGCGCGCGTGTGTCACTCTCGGTCAGCCTGGTCGGCACGTTTTTGAGCCTCCTACTGGGCATTTTCCTGGGCGGGCTGTCGGGCTATTTTGGCGGCTGGATCGACATGATCGTTCAGCGCCTGATCGAATTACTTCAAAGCGTCCCGACTCTGCCGCTGTGGATGGGTCTGGCGGCGGCCATTCCGTTGACCTGGGATCCGCTCACCGTTTACTTTTTGATCACGGTGATCCTGTCGCTCATCAACTGGACGAAGATGGCGCGCGAGGTCCGCGGCCGATTCCTGGCGATGCGCGAAGAAGACTTTGTCATGGCCGCGCGGTTGTTGGGCGCCAGCAATTTGCGCGTCATCCTGCGGCACATGGTGCCGTCCTTCCTGAGCCACATTATTGCGGTGACAACGCTCACCATCCCCGAATTGATTTTGAGCGAGACCGGGCTGAGTTTCATCGGACTGGGGTTGAGGCCGCCGGTCGTCAGTTGGGGTGTCTTGCTCCAGGACGCGCAGAATATAAGTTCGATCGCGCTGTCGCCCTGGTTGCTGGCTCCGGCGCTGGTGTTGGTAGCGACCGTCGTCGCGTTCAACTTCGTCGGCGATGGTTTGCGCGATGCCGCCGATCCCTATGTCCGCTGAGGAAAGGTCCACCGCGATGGCAGACACTAAACAACCGCTGGTGAAAGTCGAAGGCTTGAAGGTGCACTTCAAGCTGCATGAGGGCCTCGTCCGCGCGCTGGAGGATGTCAGCTTCGCGATCGAGCGCGGCAAAACGCTGGGCGTGGTTGGCGAGAGCGGCTGCGGCAAAAGCGTGACGTCGCAAGCGATCATGCAGATGGTGCCGTCGCCCGGCAAGATCGTCAGCGGCCAGATTACGTTCTTCCGCTACGCCGATTCTCAACCGGCCGATGAGATCGATATTACGAGCCTGAAACCCGATAGCGATGCCATCTGTCACATACGCGGCAATGAGATCGCCAAGATCTTTCAGGAACCGATGACGTCGCTCAGCCCCGTACACACGATCGGGACGCAGATCGGCGAAGCGATTCAACTTCATCAAAAGGTGGATAAAGC
>JAUQXD010001164.1 GCA_030834835.1 Thermoflexales bacterium
ATTCTGGGTTACCGTGATGCGGCTGCGCGAAGAAGGCGCGGCCGTCATCGTGGTCAGTCACGATGGGCCTAAGACCTATCGCGGCAAAGTCGCGCTGGAGGCCACTTCGGTGACGAACTTCACCACGCTCGACGCGGCCGACTTCGACGCAGTGGTTGTGCCTGGCGGCTGGGCGCCCGACAAGATGCGGCGTTACGCCGACGTGAAGAAGTTCGTCAAGGCCATTTATGATGCGGGCAAGATCGTCGGCCTGATCTGCCACGCGGGCCTCGTCGGCATTTCGGCAGGCATCGTCAAAGGCCACACGGCCACGGGCAGCCTGGGCATCAAAGACGATCTGGTCAACGCGGGCGCGACGTGGGTCGATCAACCCGCCTTCCGCAGCGGCAACCTCGTCTGGGGGCGCGTCGTGGCCGACATTCCCGACTTCTGCCGTGAGTTGGTTGCGGCGATTGAGAAACCGTAGGTACGCAGTACGCATTACGTGATGCGTGGTGCCTGTTGCGTGAATCTCCTCCATGAACATCCTCATCATTGGCGCCGGCGCGATTGGCGGTTATCTGGGCGGCAAGTTGGCCGTGCATCACAGCGTGACGATCTATGATCGCGCACGGCTGGTGGACGCCGTTCACACGCGCGGCTTGCGCATCATCGAACCTGAAGGCGAATACACGGTTGATAACCTCAGCGCTTTCACTTCGCTCGAAGATGTTTTTACTCACACGCCGCGCTTCGATCTGGCGCTGTGTTGCGTGAAGGCTTACGACACCGCCGAGGCGATCGAACCGTTGCGGCCATACACCGATCGCATCGCATTGTGGTTGACGCCGCAAAACGGCGTGGCGAATGAAGAATTGCTGGGACAGATCTTCGGGCGCGAGAAGATCATCGCGGGCACGGTGCTCAATCCCATCTCGATTCCTGAAGTAGGCACAGTACGGTTAGAGATGCGCAAAGGCGGGCTGGGCCTCGCCGGCGTTGGAATCGAGGCTTCAGCCGGACAACATTCGTTGACAAACACACCGGCTGAAGCCTCGATTCCTGAATCGGTCGTCACGGCCTTTGAGTCGATCGGTCTGCCGCTGCGCGTGTACGCAGACTATCGCGCCATGAAGTGGAGCAAACTGTTGTTGAATATGCTGGGCAATGCCACTTCGGCTATTCTGGATATGAACACGGTGGAGGCCTTTGCCGATCGACGCGTGTTTGCCATCGAGGTGGCGGCACTGCGCGAAGCCATCGCCGTGATGGATGCGCTGAAGGTCCAGGCGGTGTCGTTGCCCGGTTATCCAGTGACGTGGCTGGTATTTGCCATTCGCTATCTGCCGCTGGCGATCTTGCAGCCCATCATGCGGCGCATGGCGCGCTCGGGGCGCGGCGAGAAACTGCCTTCGCTGTTGATCGATCTGAACGCAGGCCGCCCCAGATCGGAGATTGATGCGCTTAACGGCGCGGTCAGTGAGGCTAGTCAATCGATCGGGGTGAAGACGCCCGTGAATGATGCACTGACTTCGATCGTGCGCGAGTTGGTCAGCGGTCACACCGATCGGGCCGCGTGGCGGCAGCAGGTCGATCGGTTGGTTGCATTGACAAGCCATTGAGGCTTGGTTATACTCGCCGCAGCTCACTTATCGAGGTTATGATGCCGCCATCCATTCAACGATTGATGCTGGAGCGCATGCCGCAAGGCTTTTCGCCGGAACTGGCGGAAGGGGTGACGGCCAATGTGCAGTTTGATTTCAGCGCCGATGACGGCGGGTACTACGTCGTATCCATTGCCGATGGCAAATGCAGCGTGCGCGAAGGCACGATCGATCAGCCGGATGCGACGATGGTGACCAGCCAGGCGACGTACCTGGCCGTGGCCGAAGGCAGTTTGAATCCGATGACGGCGTTTATGACCGGCAAGCTGCGCGTGTCCGGCAATCTGCCGCTGTTGATGCAGTTTCAACAAATGTTCAAGCAGGTGCTGGATCACTGAATTGCGTGCGTCAAAGGCTTCGTATCAAATCCAAAGACCCGCCTGAGCGGGTCTTACTGTGTGTGGTGAAAGATGGCAGCCGGTTGGATGGAGTGGTCAACAATGCCGGCTACAGTCTCGTCGGCGCGGTGGAAGAAACATCGATTGAGGAGATGAGACACGCGGCGGATCGCCGGGCGCAGTCGCGCAGCTGCTGGAGCGCATCATCGCGTCCCAATCACCCCGGCCGCGCTATCGCGTCGGGCCGTTCATCGAGCAGTTGGCGGTGTACGCGAAACCGAATTTGCCCGGCAAGGTGTTTGATTGGATTATGCGGCAGTTTTACCAGTTACCGTAAAGACCTCACGCCAGGAGTGTCAGACGCTTAGCAAAGCGGGCTCCCATGCCCGCGTATCCGGCGGCGTGGGAGCCGCCTCTGCTAACACCATTTGCTTTGCGTCTTGGCTGCCTGGCGGAAGGTAATTTATGGCGCGCTGAAGTTGCGCAGGCTGACGGGCAAGTAAACGCGCGCGTTCGCGGCGAGGATCGATCGGATGTAGGGCTGCGTGAATTCGGTGGCAGACAGGTTGATGGTGTGCCAACCGGTGAGCACTGTCGTAAATGACCAGTGATAGTCTACGCTCGGATCAAGCAACTCACTGTAGTTCAAGGTAATTGAGAGCGGCAAACCCAGCGGATCAGTCAGCGTGGCCGTGGGTTCGCTCAGCGTAATGGGCGAGTGCAGTGTCAGCGTAATCCACACTGGCTGAGTCTCCGTCACTTCCCCACTCGGCAACAGTTGATCTTGCTCAACCGTTGAACCGATCACGGGCACAGTCACATTCTGAACGACAGGCGCAGGTAGTTCGTTGGCAGTCAACGTGATGACATGCAGCCCCGGCGCAATCGGATTGAAACGCCACGTTGATCGTAATTCGTCCGTAATTGAAGTTGTATCGATAAGCTCGATTGGCTCACCGGTGTCGACCGTCGCCATCATCTCGGTAAGAGACAATGCCGACTGCAATGTCACGGTCGTGGTTATCAGCAAAGGCCACTCACCCTCAGTTTGTGCAGCGGTCTGAATTGG
>JAUQXD010001165.1 GCA_030834835.1 Thermoflexales bacterium
CGCGGATGTACTCCTCGGCGCTGAGGCCGGGGACGCGGGAGGCCGCGCGCGTAGCGGTGCCCTTCGTAAACGGCGCTTTGCTGTCATCGCCCTTGGTCTCATCGTAGGCGTGGCAGCTTACGCAGCCTTCCGCCGATTTGGAACCAAGGGTCTTTGACTCATACAACTGCTTGCCGCGCTCGGGGCTAGGGCCAGTTGCGGCTCCGCCGCCGCCACCGCAGGCCGCCAACACCATCGTCGCTACCAGCGCGACCACAATTCCTATCCATGTTACTTTACGCATCTTGTTCATCCCTCTCTATGATTGAATTCACCGGTGCTCTACTACCACAATTGGAAACCGGGCGCATTGGAAGCAATACTACCGATCAACTGAATCAAAACCGGGCCGTACGCCACCACGATCATGCCGACCGTGCCCGCCAGCCAGGGCTTCCAGTTGTTCAACCAGTTCGGCATAGGATCGTTGTGCAGCGGCTCGGCAATCGGCATATCCACTTCGACCTTGACCTTCGAGCGCAGCGTCATGACCATCTCCGCGAGGAAGATCACCAACGAGACGAACAGGATCATGCCGCCGATGCCCACCAGCAGAGTCGGGATGCGCCACTCACCTGAACCGTAGTTGTCGATCGCCACACCCAACATCGTGCGGCGTGGCGCGCCCAGCAGACCGATGCGGTGCATGCCGGTCGAGAAGATCGCCATGCCGCCGAACCACAACCACGCTTGCCACAAAGCCGCCTTCTTACTCCACAGCGCTTTACCCGTGAGATACGGGAGCATCCAGTACAGAATGCCCATGAAACTCAAGGTCACCGCGGTGCCGACCGTCAGGTGGAAGTGGCCGGGCACCCAAGCAGTATTGTGAATGACCAGGTTGATGTTGTAGGACGCATTGATCACGCCGCCTGCGCCGCCGAAAGCGAACAGGATCATTGCCAGCACCTGCGCCGCAAAGGACGGCTCTTTCCACGGGAGGGCACGGATCCAACCGACCAGCCCCTTGCCACCGCGTGCGCGCGCACCGTTTTCCATCGAGGCGATGACGTTGAAGGCCGTCAACATACTCGGGAAAAACACCGCATACGTCAGCACGGCATGCAGGAACTTGGCGCCCTCGGTCAGACCCGGATCGACGTACTGGTGGTGCAGACCCAGCGGCGTGGACAGCAGCAGGAACATCCAGAACGAGAAGCGCGCCAGCGGCTCGCTGAACAACTTGCCGCCCGCCTGTTTGGGGATCATTCCATACCAGGAAACGTAGGCCGGCAGCAGCCAGAAGTAGACCAGCGGGTGACCGGTGAACCAGAACAGCGTGCGCGACAACTGCACATCGATGCCCTGTACCAGGCCAAGCGACCACGGCAATATCAGCACCAAAATCTCAGAGGCGATACCCAGCGTGCAGATTTGCCACAGCACCACGGTGATGACCGACGCAAACGCCATAAACGGCGTCGTCTGGCCTTTGTTCTCGCGGCGCCACACGACCACGGTGATGATCAAACTCCACCCCGACACCCAGCTGCCTACGACAAACAGCACCAGGCCCAGGTAGTAATACCAGGGAGCCTGCAGCGGGGGATAGAAGGTGTACAGCACTGACGCCTGATTGAGCAGCAGCGGAATCGCGGCGATGACCAACCCGACAACCATCAACCCGAAACCGACCCAGCTAATCCAAATCTTGACGATGGGTCGCCCCAACGTGCGGACCGTAGCCAGCGTCAGGAAGCCGGTAATAAAGACCGTCGTCCAGACCAACGCATTCAGCACGCCATGCAGCGTCAGACCCTGATAATAGGATTGGACGCCGACCGCCTTAAGGGTAGGATACAGATTCAGGCCCATATGCTCAAGCGCCTGAAGCGGCCCAAACAAACTACCCAGCGTCAGGGCGACGATCGCCACAAGCATGTGTGCGCCAACCAATTTCTTTTCAGCAGCGAACATGTCCTTCACTCCTTTCAACCTGGGAGGTGATAGTAAGAATTCGATTTATTTCAACCACACTTGCGGCTAGAACAGCATCCCAAGATAAATCCCCAACAGCACGATGCCCAGGTAGATGTTGGAGACCTTGAACAGCTTAACCGCCCGGGGCCGTTCCGGCTGCCGGAGCAACCGAATGGAATGCCACCCTAACCAGACCGTAGCCATCACGGTCGGCACGACATAGACCCAGCCAAGCGCTGGACGAACACTCAGCATCAGCGCGATAAACGCCGTTAAGCCAGTATGCAGCACGATCCACCAGGCCGAGGCATGAGCGTTGGCAATTACGGGCAGCATCGGCACATCCGCGCGCTCGTAATCATCCCGATAGGCCAGCGCCAGACTCCAGAAGTGCGTCGGCGTCCAGGCAAAGACCAGCAGCGCCAGGGCAATCACACCCGGATCGGCCCAGTTGCCGCCCGCCGCGCCGCCGCTCAACACGGCACAGCTGCCGGCCGCGCCGCCAATGACGATGTTCAACACCGTGCGCGGCTTAAGCCACACCGTGTAAACACCGACATAGATGATTGCGCCCAGTCCCAGAAAGACGGCCAGTTCCCGGCTAAACGGCCAGGCCAGCATCACGGCCAGAATGACCAGGCCGATACTAACCTCCAACACCGTTTGAGGACGAGCAAAGTCACCCACCGCCAGCGGACGGCGGCGCGTGCGCTGCATCTGCCCGTCACTATCGCGCTCAAGATACTGATTGATCGCCGAAGCGCCCGCCGACGACAGCGTACCGGTGACCACCAGCAGGAGCAAATGCCCCGCCGACACCGTGCCACCTGACGCCAGCAACGCCCCGCCCACAGAAGCCAACACGAGCAGCACAACTACCCGCAGTTTGAACAGCACGATAAGCTTGTCGGCAGTGGTCTTCAGGCTGGAGACCATGGCCGGCGCGAGGCTGTTCGCCGCGGTCGAAGGTAAGTTGTAGGCGCCCGGTTCAACTTCCATGCTTATGGCTCGACGATAACGTTGCCAAACATATTCTGGTGGCCGACGCCACAATACTCGGCGCAGACGTACGGGAACGTGCCGGCTTTAGTGAACGTGTGTGACAATTTGGAGATTTGGCCCGGCAGGATCTGCATGCTGACATTCGTGTCCTGGATCCTGAAGCCATGCTGCACGTCAACACTTGTCACATAGAACGTCACTGTCGCGCCCAATGGTACGCGGATTTCCGACGGATAAAACTTCCACGGGCTGGCCTGCGCCACGATGTAGGCTTCGTACTTGCCGGGGGCCAGTTCGCGCAAACCGGGATTGTCAAATGGCGGAGTCTGTGCCACCGTCTTCGGATCGACGCGCGCTTCGGGTGCCGGCACCTGGATGCCGGATGCAAACGCGCTCAGGCCAATTGCCGCCGTAAAGGCCACCAACATGACGATGGTGAGGGCAATCCACCACTTTTCATAGGTATGAACATGAATCATCGTGTCACCCCTCGTTCGATCAGAGTCAGGTAGACCCAGCTCCACAATACGATGATCGTGACCATGTAGCTGAATACGATCACCAGCGTGCCCTTAGGTTGCTGCTCTGACTGATTGGGCTCTGGTTTCTTCGGTGCCATTGCTTTCTTCCTCCTCGTGAGATCAAATCTGGACAGGCCGGGGGTCCTGCTTACTGCCGGAAGACATCATTGGTCAAATCAGCCTTATAGGCACAACCTCCCTTCCAAAACACTTAACGGTTGAGCAAATATTCGATATCCGCCGCGATGTCGCGGGCCGGCGTATTAAACGGGAAGATCACGCGCACGTACCCCTTCCGATCGAGCGTGGCGACCGTCGCGGTGTGATTGACCAGATAACCCAACGCGGATTCCTCGGTGCTCCGCTCGTAGGCGACGCCGTAATACGTGGCGATTTCGGCAATCTGTTCGGGCGTACCCGTCAGCCCGATGAAACTGGCGTCAAAATGAGGCATGTACTCCGCCAGCACGGGCACCGTATCGCGCTCTGGATCGACCGTGATCATCATCACTTGCACGTCCTTGCCACGATCGCCCAGCAATTGAACAGCCGCATGCAGTTCGGCCAGCGTGGTCGGGCAGACATCAGGACAGGTGGTATAGCCGAAATACAGCATCACTACTTTCCCTTTGTAATCATCCAGCGAAACGGGTTGCCCGTTGTGGCCGGTCAGCGTGAAATTCAGCGCGGGTGTTGGCGATTGAAACAGCGTGCCATGAAACACATACGGGCGCAGCGCGCCGCCGATCAACCATCCAGCCGCCACCACCACCAACACAGCCACCAACACAACGATGTACACGGGGCGAATCTTCATAGCCTTGCGATCAGCAACTGCCTCTGTCATGGATAACACCTGAATAAGTGCGCAGCCTCATAGGCCAACCGGGCTGCGCCTTGACTATTCTGAATCTCATCGGCCAGAATGGCGATGTCCTGTGCGACTCGCTCGACATTGAGTTCAACGGCGCGATACTCCGCGCGCACGATGCCAGCCCCATCCACCAACACATAGCGAGGATCAAGGCGGACCGTGTCAGTCGTGCCGGGTTGATCGTCATAAAACACGCCAAAGCCGCCGCCGACGACGTACTTGGTTCGCAACACATCACCCGCCAGCCAGTCCCATGTGACCGAATTGGACTGATCTGCGCCGAATTGCGCGGCGTAGGCTTCAAGCGCATCGGGCGTATCGCGTTCGGGATCCACTGATATCGTCACGAGCGCATAGGGCGTGACAGTCGTGCCTTGATCCAACTTCGCTCGCAGCACTTGCATCCAGGGTGAAGTTTGCGGACAACCTGTGCCGCAGTGCGTATGAGTGAAGTTGTAGATCGTCAGGAATCCACGATAATCATCACTCGTCTTGTGCGCGCCGGTTTGATTGGTGAAGGCAAAGCCCGGCGCCAGGCTGACACGCGGCAAAACCTTGATCGGCTTGAAGACACTGAAGGCCAGCACCGAGACCACCAGACCGGCCAATAACACGTAGAACAGGCGGAGTAGCCATTTCGATCGGGTGGCAGGGCGGGCAAGCACGGTAGTCGTCATATCATTCTTGCGAAGTGGATTTGAGCGCCGACAGCAGATCGACCAATGACACATCGGCTACCTGGCGTTGGTCATACACGACCATCTTGTTCTCGGCCAGCGTCAGGTGAATCACTTTGATCGGCTGCGATTCTGTTCCCAACACCGGGGTCATATCCGCCTGGCGCAGCGCTTTAGCCGCATGATCGACAATCAATACATCCGGCTTGAGTTCAAGCACCTGCGCCTGGGCTTCACGCCAGGTGTCGGCCGAACCGACGACAGTGACAGCTGGTTCTTGAGCGAGCGCGCGCTCCAGCCCGTCACGAAAAAGCCCTCGTCCCACCAGCAAGACTCGCGTTGGCATAAGTAGACCTAGTTTATCAACATTGCGCCAGATTGTCCTCAGCCAGATGGCGATAATAAAGGCGATAAATCATCAGCCGGGATAGCCATTCGGGTAATAAAATAGTCCGCATGGATTAATCCATGCGGACTATCGGGCCGTTCCGGCCCCGATCGGTTTTCTTGCGCCTATCCGGCCGTACTCTTCGGCGGGTTCTGCCGGGTAGCCCAGGCCGCCACTTCGGCCCGGTTGCGCAAATGCAGCTTGTCCAAGATACTGCGCAGGTGAGCCTTGATCGTGTGCGGTGACAGCGACAGGGCCACACCAATTTCCTTGTTGCTCAGGCCCTGCGCCACAAACCGCAGCACCTCACGCTCACGCGCGCTCAAATCTTCGCCGCCCGATTCAGGCCATTGCGCCGCGGACGACAATGTGGCGAATTCGTCCAACAATTTCACGGCCATGCCGGGCACGATGATGGCTTCACCCGCGTTGACGCGCCGGATGGCGTCAATGAGATCATCGCTGGCCATGCTCTTGAGCAGGTAGCCGCGCGCGCCGGCCCGCACCGCCGCAAACAGATGCTGCTCCTGCTCAGAGACCGTCAGCATCAGAACATGCGACTGAGGCTGTGTCACCCGCAGCCGACGTGCAGCTTCTACACCGTCTACCCCCGGCATGTTCAAATCCATCAGGATGACGTTGGGTCTGGTCTCAGCCGCCCGGACGATCGCTTCTTCACCGTTTGAGGCGCTGGCGACCACCGTCATGTCCGGCACGTCATTCAACACGCGCGCCAATCCTTCTCGAAACAGGCGATGGTC
>JAUQXD010001166.1 GCA_030834835.1 Thermoflexales bacterium
GCAAAAGCAGGGCTTTCAGGTCAAACAAGAAGATAAGGGTTTTCTCGCCACGATCGTTTACACGCTGGCTCAATGGCAGAAGCGGCAGGCCAACAGCAGCCAGCAAGCGCTGCAGATCATTCAAGATGAAGCGGATGTGACCCGCTACATCTTCGACTTTGAGCTGCCCGACCTCAGCGCGAATTACAACGTCGAAGGGCTGGACAAACTGCGCGCCGAGGGCGTGGGCAAGAAGCCGGGACTCGATCTGATCGATCCAGATAAAATCGAGGAACAGCAGGGCATGCTCGCGGCCGTTATCGCCGAGGGCATTAAACTGGCCGGGGTGGAAGCCACCCAACTGGATAGCTGGTACGTCGCGCGGCTGCTGCTGGAGGTGGAGACACCGTCGTTCACGTTCATCGTCGAGCTGCCGGGCGAGATCGTCGCGCACACCGTGGGCGATCAGCCCGCCGGTGAAGTGAACGGCAGCGAAGTGACGGTGACGATCGATGAGGCGTTCTTGCGACAAGTAGGGCCGGGGACGCATCAGCTGCACATCGAGTCGGTGTTGGACGTGCGAGCCAAACCGCTCGAAGCGCACATTCGCATCGCGCCCGATCCGCCCGCGCCTTACGAAAAGATCACGTTCTCGGCTGAAGTGAAGGGCCAGCTTGAAGATGAAAAACTCACGTATCAGTGGCTGCTCGATGGTCGCGCGTTGTGCGAGGCGGCGACTTGTGCCGTCGATGAGTTGGCCTCAGGTGCCTATACGGTTTTGCTGGTCGTGAAGGGTGAGAGGAACGATCGAGAAACAAGCCAGACCCGCACCTTTACCGTCGCCGTGCCAGTCGCATCGTCCAGCGCCGCAGAGGCTGGCTTTACGATCTCCAATCCGGCTTGTAACAGTGGCATCTCAAGCGATGAAACGTTGAACTGCACGGCCACCATCGTGCGTGGGCGCGAGGAGGTCGAGGCGCTCGACATCGTATGGGTCATCGATGGCGCGTCGATCGAGGGCGGATCAACCAGCGGCAGTGCGGTGAGTTGGTCATTGCCGCAGCCGCCGCCGGGCGATCATAGCATTCAGGTGCGCGCCACCGATTCGAAGACCGGAAATTCGCGCACCGGCGCAACCGGCGTCAGCGTCAAGGCCGGGACCAACGCCACGATTCCGCCGTGGGCGCAGGCTGCCGCTGCGGCTGGCACATTGGCCGCCGTCAGCACGTGGCTTTGGGCCGAGTGGTGGCTGAGTCGGCGCGCGGCACAACAGGCTGGGGCGCTGCCTGCTGAATCACAACCCGCGACGGCCGACACGCCAGAACTGATCAACGCGCTGGAAAAACTGGCGCAAACGCAGCGCGAGATCAACAGCCTCGAACAAGAGCTGGACCTGCATCAACGCGCCTATCAGCGCGACAAGACGAAGTGGGATATGGAAATCCGCTGCCAGGTGTCCGATGCCTGGTTCGAGTCGGCCGATTTGCTGCTGATGCTGCGCGAGCTCGCCGCCGGTCAGGCCGATGAAGAGGTGATGGAGTCATTCCTGAAGAAACTCGGCGCGGAAAGCGCTAAAGCCTACGGCAAAGATTTTGTCAAAGGCCTGCTTAAAGACTGGGCGCGGCGGCAGTTGACGGGCACACTGGATAAGCCACTGACGCCCGAAGACGCGCGCAAGTTGGTCGTCGAGCCGGCGGGCATGGTTGAGCAAGGCGACGATGGTAAATGGAGTTTCCGATTACCGGGCGGTGCGGGCAAAGAAGCGATCAAGCAAATCACCGAAAATGCTCCGCTGCCGACTCAAGTTCTCAAAGACCTGGTGGATGCCAATCCGGCGCTGGGCGCGGGCCGCAAAGTGATCAGCACGCTCTACGATTTTTTCGAACACGGTTATTCCGCCTCAAAAGAATGGCGACAGCACGGCATTCGAAAAGACCTGCTATGGACGGAAATGCGCGGCCACTATGGCGATTACACGAAAGTAAAGGTCGATCACTTTACGGCGTCGGCGCGGCGCGATCGGTTGATGGGCGAGATTCGTGATCTGACCAGTCGCAGGCAAGGAGCGGGACGATGATCAATCTCATGTACTATCTGCCGACGGATATCGCCAACGCCATCACGCAGCTGCGGCTGAATTACGAGGCGGGCGGCATCGACGCGCACGAATATCATGCCAGTCTGAATCGCTTTCAGTTCAGGGATGTCGCCGGCAATTACTGGGCAGTGGATGCGCGCACCGGCGGCTGGTATCGATTTACTCAACAGCAGTGGCAGCCCGCTGATTTGATTCCCGATCATCTCGAAGGGCCGATCGAGTTCGCGCGTTACCGCCTCGCCCGATCGGACGATCACGGCCCGGACGCGCCGCCGATCGACCTGCCGCCCGATCGACGCCACTGGCCGCCCACGCGGGTGTTGGTCGATCTGATCGAGTACGTGGTCACGGCCTACAATCAGGGCCAACTCAGTTCGAGCGACGCCGAAGCGTTGTTGAAGAACCGCTTCCTCATCGATACGTGCGGGCGCTTCTGGATGTTGGGGCTGCGCAGCCGGCAATGGTACTGGTTTGAGGCCGGTCGCTGGACGCCCGCCGCGCAACCGCCCGATCCGAAGTCGCTGCTGCGGTACGAACCGCGCGCGATCGTCTGTCCGAAATGCGGGCAAGCGTTGACCAACGAAGATCGCTGTCCGCGTTGCAAGATGCCGATCGAACGACGAGTAGCCGGCGGCAGTGAAGAGACCATCGCGGCCCTGTTCAACCTCGCGGCCTTTGGGGATGGATCGCTGCCCGAACCGATCACGGCTGAATGGAATCCGCCGAACTGGTCGCCAATGGCGATCGGTGAGGCTAGGCCAGTGTGCGCGGCCTGTGGCGCACCCATGCAGCCGGGTCGAAAGTTCTGCACGCGTTGCGGTGCATCACTTCCGATCGTTACGGCAGGTCGAAGATGATGGACAACGTGCTGAGGATATTCAGCCTGATCTCGACGGTGCTGATCGCGCTCGCGATCTGGGGCCTCATCCGACAGGTGCGCAAGACGCAGCGACTGCATCTGGCTGCGCCCGTGATCGGATTGATCATCGCGCCGATCATGCTGATCATCAATCTGATTTTTCTGAATCGCGCTCTGCCCGGCTGGTTGGCGCCGGCCTTGTTAATCATGGGGCTGGGCTTTGGG
>JAUQXD010001167.1 GCA_030834835.1 Thermoflexales bacterium
TTTGATCCCGCCAACCCCAACCTCCGCTTTTTGGAGGCAGTGAGTGCCCACACCGCCGGCGTGTCCCGACTGGAGATGTGCATCCAGTGCGGCACGTGTGGCGGTTCATGTCCCTCATCCGAGGATATGGACCACACGCCCCGGATGTTATTCGCCATGATCCGGGCAGGGATGCGGGAAGCGGCGCTCAAGAGCAACACGCCATGGATTTGCGTGTCGTGTTACCACTGCGTGGTCCGCTGCCCGCAGGGCGTGCACATCGCCGATGTGATGTATGCCCTCAAGAGCATGGCCATCCACGCCAAGTTGTATGAAGACTCAACCGCCCCCGATTTCTCTCAGACCTTTGTCGATATGGTCGAGACCTACGGGCGCAGTTATGAATTTGGCCTGGCGACGCGCTACTATCTCAAGCACCAGAAGCGGCGGCTGCCCGGCATGGCGCCGATGGGGCTGGGGATGTTGACCAAACAGCGCATGGACCTCTCGCCCCGTAAGATCGAACAGCTCGATCAGCTGCACGCGATCCTGGCGCGCGCGAAGCAAGTGGAGGAGGCGGAATGAGCGACAAATACCTCTTTTACCCCGGTTGCTCGATGGAGAGCAGCGCCAAAGCGTACTATGAGTCGCTGATGGCCATCAACGGGCCGCTGGGTCTCCATCTGGAAGAGATTCGTGATTGGAACTGCTGCGGCGCGACAGAGTATCTGGGCGTGAGCCTGACGCCCGCCTATGCCTTGATCGCGCGCAACCTGGCGCTGGCGTACAAGCAAGCCAACGGCACTCATACTGTCGTCGCGCCATGCAGCGCCTGCTATCTCAACCTGGCGAAGGCCGACTTCTATATGAATGAGCGGCCGTCGCTGGGTGAGCACGTCAACACCGCGCTGGCTGCGGGCGGCCTCCATTACGATCCGGGCACGCTGGATATTCGCCATCTGCTCGACGTAATCATCAACGACATCGGGCTGGACGCGGTAAAGGCGAAGGTGGTGCGGCCACTGAAGGGTCTGCGCGTTGCGCCGTATCTGGGCTGCATGGTCCCGCGTCCCGATTACGATCATCGTTGGTCAAACCCCGAATATCCCAACGAACTCGATCGGTTGTTGAAGGCCCTTGGCGCGGAAGTGATTGACTTCCCGCTCAAGACGCACTGCTGCGGCGGACACATGACGCAGATCGGACCAGAGACGGCCTATAAGCTGATCAACCGTCTGATCAGTTCTGCCGATCAATACAAAGCGGACGTCATGGTGACGCTGTGCCCGATGTGCCAGATGAACGTCGATGCCTATCAGGGCGAGACGAACCGGCACTTCCACACCAATTTCCAGATGCCGATCATTTTCTTTACCCAGTTAATCGGGTTGGCCTTCGGTCTCGATCCGAAGACGCTGGGCTTTGGCCGCGAATTTGTCAGCGCGAAAAACATGCTGAGCCGCATCGGGCTGGAAGCGCCAGAACCGATCGAGTCTGCGCCGCCCAAGAAGCCGCTTAAGAAAGAAGGCCTGCCCATGCCCCGCATGCCGCGCGACGCGAGCGATGAAGAGGTGAAGTCATGAGCCAGCCCATTCACTTGTTCGATAAGCCTGAGCCAGCCGAGGAGCGTGTCGGCGTTTACGTGTGTCACTGCGGCACGAATATCTCTGCCACCGTCGATGTGGTTGAGGTGCGCGATTGGGCGGCGCAGCGTTTGAAGGATCGCGGCGTGGTGGTGTCGCGCGACTACAAATTCATGTGCTCGTCGCTCGGTCAGGAGATGATTGAGAAGGACATCAAAGAATTGGGCCTGACGCGCGTGGTGGTGGCGGCCTGTTCGCCGCACCTGCACGAAAACACCTTCCGGGGTGCAGCCAAACGCGCCGGCTTGAATCCATATCTGTCGGAACTGGTCTCGATTCGCGAGCAGGTCTCGTGGGTGCACACCGACAAGAGCGCCGCGACCGATAAGGCCAAAGCGGTCCTATCGGGCGGCGTGGAACGGGTGATTAAGAATCAGCCGTTGGAGCCGCTGCGTGTGCCGATCAATCCGACGACACTCGTCGTGGGCGCGGGTATCGCCGGCATTCAGGCTGCGACCGAAATTGCGGATGCGGGTTATCCCGTGTTGCTCGTCGAGCGCGAACCGTCGATCGGTGGGCACATGTCGCAGTTCGATAAGACCTTCCCTACGCTCGATTGCGCCGCCTGCATCCTAACGCCCAAGATGGTGACGGCGGGCAGTCATCCGCACATCAAACTGTTCACATACAGTGAAGTCGAAAACGTCAGCGGCTACGTGGGCAACTTCACTGTGACCATTCGCCAGAAAGCGCGCTACGTCAAGACCGATCTATGCACCGGCTGCGGCATCTGTCAGGAGAAGTGCCCCAAGAAGGTCATCGACGAGGTCTTTGAGGCCGGGCTGGGCTATCGGAAAGCGGTGTATACGCCGTTCCCGCAAGCGGTGCCCAAGTATCCCGTGATCGACAAGCCTAATTGCACGTATTTCCAGAAAGGCACGTGCAAGGCGTGCGAGAAGTTCTGCCCGACGAACGCCATCGACTTCACGCAGCAGGATGAATTGATCACCGTGCAGGTGGGCAACATCATTCTGGCGACGGGCTACGATCTGTTTGATCCGCGCCGCATCCCGCACTACGGTTACGGCCGATTGGCGAACGTGTACACCTCGCTGGAGTTCGAGCGGCTGTCGAATGCGGCCGGCCCGACGAATGGCGACATCGTGTTGCGCGACGGCAAGACCACACCGCGAGCG